>NZ_JBFUCI010000002.1:0-73029 GCF_056405335.1 Variovorax sp. P1_H12_2 | reverse complement strand
GAGGTGGTCATGGGGTTTTCCAGAATTCGGCTATCGATATCTATTTTATTCAAAAGATGATTGGATTGATATCAAAATCATTTCTAGACTGGCGGCCGGTTAGAGACCTCACTACAGCGGCCCTCCAAAGGGCAGCAAGTCAACGCTTTCATCGACAACAAAAGGAGACTCCCATGACCATCCAACGTCGCGCCCTCACCGGTGCCCTGGCGGCTGCAACGCTTGCGGGCCTGCTGCCCGCCCGCGTGCTGGCGCAGAAGAAATTCGTCCTCGGTTTCGCCCAGGTCGGCGCCGAGAGCGAATGGCGCACCGCCAACACCGAGTCGATCAAGTCAGCCGCGAAGGACGCCGGCATCGAACTCAAGTTCTCCGATGCCCAGCAGAAGCAGGAAAACCAGATCAAGGCCATCCGCTCCTACATCGCTCAGAAGGTCGACGTGATCGCGTTTTCGCCGGTGGTCGAGTCGGGCTGGGAGACGGTGCTGCGCGAAGCCAAGGCCGCCCAGATTCCGGTGGTGCTGACCGACCGCGCAGTCGATACCAAGGACGACACGCTCTACGTGACCTTCATGGGCTCGGACTTCGTCGAGGAAGGCCGCAAGGCCGGACGCTGGCTGGTCGACAAGATGAAAGACCAAAAGGGCGACGTGAACATCGTCGAGTTGCAGGGCACGGTGGGCTCGGCGCCGGCCATCGACCGCAAGAAGGGCTTCGAAGAAATCATCAAGGCCGATCCGAAATTCAAGATCGTTCGATCCCAGACCGGCGACTTCACGCGTGCCAAGGGCAAGGAGGTGATGGAAGCCTTCCTCAAGGCCGAGGGCAAGAAGATCAACGTTCTGTTCGCGCACAACGACGACATGGCGATCGGCGCAATCCAGGCCATCGAAGAGGCCGGACTCAAGCCGGCCAAAGACATCACCATCATCTCGATCGACGGCGTCAAGGGCGCATTCGAGGCCATGATGGCCGGCAAGCTCAACGTCACCGTCGAATGCAGCCCGCTGCTCGGCCCGCAGCTCATGAGCGCGGTGAAGGACATCAAGGCCAACAAGCCGATGCCCAAACGCATCGTGACGGAGGAGTCGATCTTTCCGATGGAAGTGGCCGCGGCCGAGTTCCCGAAGCGCAAGTACTGAGCCCAGGAGCCCCACCATGAAGCGCAACTTCCTCCGCACCCTGCTCGCCCTTGCCGTCACCGGCGTTCTGGCCATCGCCCAGCTTGCCCAGGCCCAGGACAAGGGCCCGATCGCCATCTCGATGCCTACCAAGTCTTCCGCCCGCTGGATCGCCGACGGCGCCAACATGGTCAAGTACTTCCAGGAAAAGGGCTACAAGACTGACCTGCAGTACGCCGACGACGACATCCCGAACCAGCTCGCGCAGATCGAGAACATGGTGACCAAGGGCTCGAAGGTGCTGGTGATCGCGGCCATCGACGGCACCACGCTGTCCGACGTGCTGCAGAAAGCGGCCGACAAGGGTGTGAAGGTCATCGCCTACGACCGGCTGATCAAGGGCTCGAAGAACGTCGACTACTACGCCACCTTTGACAACTTCCAGGTCGGCGTGCTGCAGGCCAGCTACATCGAGAAGGCGCTCGACCTGAAGGCCGGCAAGGGTCCGTTCAACATCGAACTCTTCGGCGGCTCGCCGGACGACAACAACGCCTTCTTCTTCTACAACGGCGCGATGTCGGTGCTCAAGCCCTACATCGACAGCGGCAAGCTGGTGGTGCGCAGCAAGCAGATGGGCATGGACAAGGTCTCGACGTTGCGCTGGGACGGCGCGGTGGCGCAGGCCCGCATGGACAATCTGCTGTCGGCCTACTACACCAAGGACCATGTCGACGCGGTGCTGTCGCCTTACGACGGCCTTTCGATCGGCATCATCTCCTCGCTCAAGGGCGTGGGCTACGGCACGCCGAAGCTGCCGATGCCGGTGGTGACCGGGCAGGACGCCGAGGTGCAGTCGGTCAAGTCGATCCTGAAGAAGGAGCAGACGGCCACGGTGTTCAAGGACACGCGCGAGCTGGCCAAGGTCACGGTGGMGATGGTCGACGCCATGCTGGCCGGCAAGACGCCCGAGGTGAACGACACCAAGACCTACAACAACGGCGTGAAGGTCGTGCCCTCCTACCTGCTCAAGCCGGTGAGCGTCGACCTCGGCAACTGGAAGCAGACGTTGGTCGACAGCGGCTACTACAAGGAAAGCCAGGTCAAGTGAATCAGGTCGCGGACATCATTTTGGAGATGCGCGGCATCACCAAGACATTTCCCGGCGTGAAGGCGCTGAGCAATGTCCGGCTGGCCGTGCGCGCGGGCGAGATCCATGCGGTGGTCGGCGAGAACGGCGCGGGCAAGTCGACGCTGATGAAGGTGCTCAGCGGCGTCTATCCCTGCGACAGCTACGAGGGCGAGATCCACTTCGAGGGCGAGCTGCGACGCTTCCGCGGCATCGCCGACAGCGAGAAGCTGGGCATCATCATCATCCATCAGGAGCTCGCACTGGTGCCGCTGCTCTCGATCACCGAGAACATCTTCCTCGGCAACGAGATCGTGCGAGGTGGCGTGATCGACTGGTTCGCCTCGTATGCGAAGACGCGCGAGCTGCTGGCCAAGGTCGGCCTGAACGAGACGCCCACCACGCTGGTGACCGACCTCGGCGTCGGCAAGCAGCAGCTGGTGGAAATCGCCAAGGCGCTGTCCAAGCACGTGAAGCTTCTGATCCTTGACGAGCCGACCGCCAGCCTCAACGAACGCGACAGCGATGCGCTGCTGATGTTGCTGCTCGAACTCAAGCGTCAGGGCATCGCGTCGATCCTGATCTCGCACAAGCTCAACGAGATCGCCAAGGTGGCCGACGCCATCACCGTCCTGCGCGACGGCGAGACCGTCGAGACCATGGACTGCCGAACGCAGCCGATCAGCGAGGATCGCATCATCCGCGGCATGGTCGGCCGCGACATGGAACACCGTTATCCACAGCGTCATCCAGTCATCGGCGAGACCGTGTTCGAGGTGCGCGGCTGGTACGTGCACCATGCGCTGCATGCCGAGCGCGAGATGATCAAGGGCGTGAACCTGAACGTGCGCCGCGGCGAGATCGTCGGCATCGCCGGCCTCATGGGCGCGGGGCGCACAGAGTTCGCGATGAGCGTGTTCGGCAAGTCCTACGGCCAGCGCATCAGCGGCTCGGTGTTCATGCACGGCCAACCAGTGGACGTGGGCACGGTGCGCAAGGCCATCGACCACGGCATCGCGTACGTCACCGAAGACCGCAAGGGACTGGGGCTGGTGCTCGAGGAAGACATCCGCAAGAACATCAGCTTGGCCAACCTGACCGCTGTGGCCGACAAATTGGTGATCGACACCGGTCGCGAATTCAGTATCGCCAACGACTACCGCAAGGCGCTCAACATCCGCTGCTCGGGCGTCGAGCAACCGGTGGTCAATCTGTCGGGCGGCAACCAGCAGAAGGTGGTACTGAGCAAGTGGCTCTTCACCCAACCCGAACTGCTGATCCTCGACGAGCCCACGCGCGGCATCGACGTCGGTGCCAAGTACGAGATCTACACCATCATCGACCGGCTCGCGAGCGAGGGCAAAGGCATTCTGATGATCTCTTCGGAACTGCCGGAACTGCTCGGCATGTGCGACCGCATCTACGTGATGAACGAGGGGCGCTTCGTCGCCGAATTCGGGGCGGCCGAGGCCTCGCAGGAACGCATCATGCACGCCATCGTGAGCGCGGGGAGTTCGGTTCATGTCGCAGCCTGACGTCGACGCAGTGATGTCCGCCGTTCCCCTGGCCAATGCGCCGAAGCTGCATGCCGGCTTCCTGAAGAACAACCTGCGTGAGTACGGCATGCTGATCTCGCTGGTCGCGATCATGGTGCTGTTCCAGGTGCTGACCGACGGCACATTGCTACGCCCATTGAACCTCACCAACCTTCTACTGCAGAACAGCTACGTGGTCATCATGGCGCTGGGCATGCTGCTGGTGATCGTGGCGGGGCACATCGACCTGTCGGTGGGCTCGGTGTGCGGCTTTATCGGCGCACTGGCGGCGGTGCTGATGGTGGAGTACGAGTGGCACTTCGTACCCACTGCCATCGTGAGCATCCTGACCGGTGCGGCGATCGGTGCGGCGCAGGGCTGGTTCGTGGCGTTTCGCAAGATCCCGTCGTTCATCGTCACGCTCGCGGGCATGCTGGTGTTCAAGGGACTCACGCTGGCGCTGCTGGTAGGCCAATCGGTCGGGCCGTTCCCGGTGGAGTTCCAGCGGCTAAGTTCCGGCTTCATTCCCGATCCGCTGGGCGGTGAAACCCTGCACACCACATCGCTGGTCGTCGGCGCGCTGGCCGCCGTGGCACTGGTGTTCTTCAAGCTGCGCGGGCGCGCCAAGCTGAAGGCGCACGGCATGGAGCAGGAGCCCTACGCTTTCTTCCTGGTGAAGAACCTGTTCTTCGCGGCCATCATTCTTTTCTTCAGCTACCTGCTGTCGACCTACAAGGGGCTGCCCAACGTGCTGATCGTGATGGCGGCGCTGATCGTGATGTACGACTTCGTCACCAACCGCACGACCATCGGCCGGCGCATCTACGCGCTGGGCGGCAACGAGAAGGCGGCGCGGCTGTCGGGCGTGAAGACACAACGGCTCGCGTTTCTCACGTTCGTGAACATGGGCGCGCTCGCGGCGCTGGCGGGCCTGGTATTCGCTGCACGGCTCAACACTGCCACGCCCAAGGCCGGCCTGGGCTTCGAGCTCGACGTGATTGCGGCCTGCTTCATAGGCGGCGCCTCGGCCTCGGGCGGCGTCGGCAAGGTGATGGGCGCGGTGATCGGCGCCTTCATCATGGGCGTGATGAACAACGGCATGTCGATCCTCGGCATCGGCATCGACTACCAGCAGGTGATCAAAGGCCTGGTGCTGCTAGCCGCGGTGTTCATCGACGTCTACAACAAGAACAAGTGACGATGGACCCGGTCGCCGCCAAGCCCGTGYTGGAACTCGCGGGCATCCACAAGTCCTTCACAGGCATCCCGGTGCTGCGCGACGTGCAGTTGCGGCTCTACCCCGGCGAGATCCATGCGCTGATGGGCCAGAACGGCGCGGGCAAGTCGACGCTGATCAAGGTGCTGACCGGCGTCCTTGGCTCCAGCGGCGGCGAGATGCGGCTGGACGGCCAGGCGATCCGCCCCGGCACGCCGCTGGCGGCGCAGCAGCTCGGCATCAGCACGGTCTACCAGGAGGTCAACCTCTGCCCCAACCTCTCGGTGGCGGAGAACGTGTTCGCCGGACGTTACCTACGCTGCGGCCTGGCGCAGGGCTACCGCATCGATTGGGCCGCGGTGAACCGCCAGGCCGGTGAACTGCTCACGCGCATCGGTCTGGACATCGACGTCACGCGGCTGCTCTCCAGCTACCCGGTGGCGGTGCAGCAGCTGGTCGCGATCGCGCGCGCGCTGGGCGTGTCGGCCAAGGTGCTGATCCTCGACGAGCCGACCTCCAGCCTGGACGATGAAGAAGTGAACAAGCTGTTCGAGGTGCTGCGCCGGCTGCGCGCCGAAGGCCTGGCCATCGTCTTCGTCACGCACTTCCTGAACCAGGTCTACGCGGTGTCGGACCGCATCACCGTGCTGCGCAACGGCCAGTGGGTCGGCGAATGGCGCGCGAGCGAACTCGAGCCGCAGGCCCTGATCGCCGCGATGCTGGGACGCGAACTCGCGGCGCAGTCGGCTCGGCCCGCCGTGCCGCCGGCCTTCGACGACACGGCCGCCGCGCTGCTGCAGACCGAGGGCTTGGCGCAGGCCGGCCAGCTGCAGCCGCTGGACCTGCGGGTGCGCGCGGGCGAGATCGTCGGCCTGGCCGGCCTGCTCGGCGCCGGCCGGACTGAACTCGCGCGCCTGCTCTTCGGCATGGAGACGCCGGACCGCGGCGTGCTGCGCATCGACGGGCAGGCCGTGAGCTTCGCCGACCCGGCCGATGCGATCCGCCGCGGCCTCGCGCTGTGTCCCGAAGAGCGCAAGACCGACGGGATCGTGGCCGAGCTGTCGGTGCGCGAGAACATCGCGCTCGCGCTGCAGGCGCGTCTGGGCACGAAACGCTTCCTGTCGCATGCCGAACAGACAGCGCTGGCCGAGCGCTTCGTCGCGGCGCTGGGCATCAAGACCGCAAGCATTGAGACGCCGATCGGCCTGCTCTCCGGCGGCAACCAGCAAAAGGCCATGATCGCGCGCTGGCTCGCCACCGAGCCGCGCCTCCTGATCCTCGACGAGCCCACGCGCGGCATCGACGTGGCGGCGAAGCAGGAAATCATGGAGCAGATCTTGCGGCTGGCCCAGGCGGGCATGGCGGTGATCTTCATCTCGTCGGAGATGAGCGAAGTGGTGCGTGTAGCGCATCGCATCGTGGTGCTGCGCGACCGGAAGAAGGTGGGCGAGCTGCCGGGTGGCAGCACCGAAGACGAGGTCTACGAATTGATTGCTGCGACAACATGACTCTCCCCCAAGCTTCGCGCACCGGTTCCGCGGCGTCTCCCGCACAGAGAACGGGGCCGTGCTGACATGAAGCGCCTTTCGACCCTCACAAGCCATCGCCTCGCCTGGCCGATCATCACGCTGCTGCTCCTGCTGGCCCTCAATACCACCTTCAACCCCAGCTTTCTGCACATCGAATGGCGCGACGGCCATCTCTACGGCAGCCTGATCGACATATTGAACCGCGCCGCACCGCTGGTGCTGGTGTCGCTGGGCATGACGCTGGTGATCGCCACGCGCGGCATTGACATCTCGGTCGGCGCCGTGGTCGCCATCGCCGCGGCCACCGCGGCCTGGATGATCGGCGGAGCGGTGTCGGGTGATGCGAGCCGCTTCCCGCTGCCGCTGGCCATCCTCGCGGCTCTGACCATCGCCCTGGCCTGCGGCCTCTGGAACGGGCTGCTGGTGGCGCGCGTGGGCATGCAGCCGATCATCGCCACGCTGATTTTGATGGTGGCCGGCCGCGGCATCGCCCAGCTCATCACCAACGGGCAGATCATCACCGTCTACTACAAGCCCTACTTCTTCCTCGGCAGCGGCTCCCTGCTCGGCCTGCCGTTCTCGCTGTTCATCGTGGCCGGCGTGTTCGCGCTGCTCTACCTGGCGATCACGCGCACGGCGCTCGGCCTGTTCATCCAGGCGATCGGCATCAACCCCACGGCGGCGCGCGTGGCGGGCGTGCAGTCGCGCCGGCTGGTGGTCGGTGCCTATGTATTTTGCGGGCTGTGCGCGGGCATCGCCGGGCTGCTGATCAGCTCCAACGTGAAAAGCGCCGACGGCAACAACGCGGGCCAACTGCTGGAGCTCGACGCGATCCTCGCCGTCACGCTCGGCGGCACCGCGCTCACCGGCGGGCGCTTCAGCCTGGTCGGCAGCGTGATCGGCGCGCTGATCATCCAGACGCTGACCTATGCGATCTATTCGCTCGGCGTACCGCCCGAGATCAATCTGGTGGTGAAGGCCGTGGTGGTGTTCCTGGTGATGCTGCTGCAGTCGCCGGAGTTCCGGGCGACGGTGCGTGTCTGGGCTCAGCGGCGGGCACTCGGGGAGGTGCGTTCATGAGCGCGGTGATTGAAGTCACACCCTCACCCCAGCCCTCTCCCGCGAGAGGGAGAGGGAGAATGAAGCTCAATCCCAAATACCTGCCGCTCACGGCCACCATCTCGCTCTTCGTGCTGATGGCCACGCTGGGCTCGATAGCCTACGACGGCTTCTTCTCCGCGCAGGTCTTCCTGAACCTGCTGATCGACAACGCCTTCCTGATCGTGGTCGCGGTCGGCATGACCYTCGTGATCCTCTCGGGCGGCATCGATCTCTCGGTCGGCTCGGTGATCGCCCTCACCACCATGGTCTCGGCCTCGCTGGTCGAAAAGCATGGCTGGAGTCCGGCCGTGGTGATCCCGCTGGTGCTGGTGATGGGCACGCTGTTCGGTGCCTTCATGGGCCTGGTGATCGAGCGCTTCCGGCTGCAGCCGTTCATTGTGACGCTGGCCGGCATGTTCCTGGCGCGCGGCCTCTGCTACCTGATCAGCATCGACTCGATCAGCATCACCAACGCGTTCTATTCGGAGGTGTCGCAGATCCGCATCCCGGTCTGGGGCGAGGCCTCGCTGTCGATCAGCGCAGTGATCGCCATCGCCGTGGTGCTCGTCGCCGTGTTTGTCGCGCACTGCACGCCCTTCGGACGCGCCGTCTATGCCGTCGGCGGCAGCGAACATTCGGCAGTGCTGATGGGCCTGCCGGTGCGCCGCACGCTGATCGGCGTCTACACGCTGTCGGGCTTCTGCTCGGCGCTGGCCGGCGTGATTTTCACCTTCTACATGCTCTCGGGCTACGGCCTGCACGCGGTCGGCCTGGAACTCGACGCCATCGCCGCGGTGGTGATCGGCGGCACGCTGCTCACCGGCGGCGTTGGCTACGTGGCCGGCACGCTGTTCGGTGTGCTGATGCTCGGCATCATCCAGACGCTGATCTCCTTCGACGGCTCGTTGAGCTCCTGGTGGACGCGCATCGTGGTCGGCGCGTTGCTCTTCGTCTTCTGCCTGCTGCAACGCTTCTTCAACGCGCGCACCCCGACGCGCTGACCCTTCCCACCTCACCCCGCCGTCAAGGACACCCATGCCAGACACCCGCAAGAAGAAACTGCGCTCGACCGAATGGTTCGGCTCTGCCGACAAGAACGGCTTCATGTACCGCAGCTGGATGAAGAACCAGGGCATTCCCGACCACGAGTTCGACGGTCGCCCGGTCATCGGTATCTGCAACACCTGGTCGGAGCTCACGCCCTGCAACGCTCACTTCCGCAAGATCGCGGAACACGTGAAACGCGGCATCTCGGAGGCCGGCGGCCTTCCGGTCGAGTTCCCGGTGTTCTCCAATGGCGAATCGAACCTGCGGCCCACCGCCATGCTCACGCGCAACCTGGCGAGCATGGACGTGGAAGAGGCCATCCGCGGCAACCCGATCGATGCCGTCGTATTGCTCACCGGCTGCGATAAGACCACTCCCGCGCTGCTGATGGGCGCAGCCAGCTGCGACGTCCCGGCCATCGTCGTGACAGGCGGGCCGATGCTCAACGGCAAGCTCGAAGGCAAGAACATCGGCTCGGGCACCTCCGTGTGGCAACTGCACGAGTCGCTGAAGGCCGGGGAGATCGACTTGCACCATTTCCTCTCGGCCGAAGGCGGCATGTCGCGCTCGGCTGGCACCTGCAACACCATGGGCACGGCCTCCACCATGGCCTGCATGGCCGAGGCGCTCGGCACCTCGCTGCCGCACAACGCGGCCATTCCGGCGGTCGACGCGCGGCGCTACGTGCTCGCGCAGATGTCGGGCATGCGCATCGTCGAGATGGCGAAGGAGGGCCTTACGCTCTCGAAGATCCTCACGCGCGAGGCCTTCGAGAACGCGATCCGCGTGAATGCGGCGATCGGCGGCTCGACCAACGCGGTGATCCACTTGAAGGCGATCGCCGGCCGCATCGGCGTGGGGCTCGAACTGGAGGACTGGACGCGCATCGGCCGCGGCACGCCGACGATCGTCGACTTGATGCCCTCGGGTCGGTTCCTGATGGAGGAGTTCTACTACGCCGGCGGTCTGCCCGCCGTGCTGCGCCGGCTCGGCGAGAACGGCCTGCTGCCGCATCCGGATGCATTGACGGTGAACGGCCGCTCGCTCTGGGACAACGTGCGCGAAGCGCCCAGCTACAACGACGAGGTGATCCGCCCGCTCGACAACCCGCTCATCGCCGACGGCGGCATCTGCATCCTGCGCGGCAACCTGTCGCCGCGCGGCGCGGTGCTCAAGCCCTCGGCCGCCACGCCGGCGCTGCTACAGCACCGCGGCCGGGCGGTGGTGTTCGAGGACTTCGAGCACTACAAGGCAYGCATCGTCGACGAGGACCTGGACGTCGATGCCGACTCGGTGCTGGTGATGAAAAACTGCGGCCCCAAAGGCTACCCCGGCATGGCCGAGGTAGGCAACATGGGCTTGCCGCCCAAGTTGCTGCGCCAGGGCATCAAAGACATGGTGCGCATCTCCGACGCCCGCATGAGCGGCACCGCCTACGGCACCGTAGTGCTTCACGTGGCGCCCGAGGCGGCCGACGGCGGCTCGCTGGCGGCGGTGCGCGACGGCGACTGGATCGAGCTCGACTGTGCCGGCGGGCGGCTCCACCTCGACATCAGCGACGACGAACTCGCCGAACGCCTGCGCGACCGCGTCAAGCTGCCGATGCCGCCGGCCAACGGCGGCTACAAGCGGCTGTACGTCGACCACGTGCTGCAGGCCGACGAGGGCTGCGACTTCGACTTCCTCGTCGGCTGCCGCGGCGCTGGCGTGGATCGCCATTCGCACTGAGGCATCGTCGTCCATGACGCGCCATAGCCTTTCGAACCCGCGCTACCGCGGCATCTTCCCGGTCGCGCCGACCACCTTCACCGACTCGGGTGCGCTCGATCTCGACAGCCAGAAGCGCTGCTTCGATTTCATGATCGACTCCGGCGTCGACGGCATCTGCATCCTCGCGAACTTCTCCGAGCAGTTCCTGCTGTCGGACGAGGAGCGTGAGGTGCTGACCCGCACCGCCCTCGAGCACGTCGCCGGCCGCGTGCCCGTGATCGTCACCACGACGCATTTCGGCACCACCGTCTGCGCCGAGCGCAGCCGCCGCGCGCAGGACATGGGCGCAGCCATGCTGATGGTGATGCCGCCTTACCACGGCGCCACCTTCCGCGTGCCCGAGGCCCAGACCTTCGAGTTCTATGCACGGCTGTCGGATGCGGTGTCGATCCCGATCATGGTGCAGGACGCACCGGCCAGCGGCACGGTGCTGTCGGCCGCCTTCCTCGCGAGGATGGCCAGGGAGATCGAACAGATCAGCTACTTCAAGATCGAGACGGCCGGCGCGGCCAGCAAACTGCGCGAGCTGATCCGACTCGGCGGCGACGCGATCGAAGGGCCGTGGGACGGCGAAGAGGCGATCACCCTGTTGCCAGACCTCGACGCAGGCGCGACCGGCGCGATGACCGGCGGCGCCTTCGCCGACGGCCTTCGCCCGATCATCGAGGCTCACCGCCAGGGCGACCTCGACCAGGCCTTCGCGCTCTACCAGCGCTGGCTGCCGCTGATCAACGTCGAGAACCGGCAAGCCGGCTTCCTCGCGGCCAAGGCGCTCATGAAGGAAGGCGGCGTGATCGCCTGCGAGGCGCCGCGCCATCCCTGGCCCGCGATGCATCCCGAGGTGCGCAAGGGCCTGATCGAGACGGCAAAGCGGCTCGATCCGCTCGTGCTCCGCTGGAGCTAATAAACCGGCGTGCTGATGCAGCGATCCAAAGTGCTCAATTGGCTAAGAACACCCAGGTCAAGGCGTGATGAAGCCCGATCAGGCCGAAATTGAGCGGCTGAGGAAGCGAAAACGCCAAGCTCAGAATGGAGCGCGACCTGCTGAAAAAAGCGGCGGCCTACTTCGCCAAGGAGTCGATGTGAAGTTCGGCTTCGTTGCGAAACACCGAGGAGCGTGGCCGTTGGCAATGATGTGCGAGGCGCTCGGTGTCTCGCGAAGTGGCTTCTACGCGTGGCTCGGTAGGCCCAGAAGCCAGTGCAGCCTGGACGACGAGGTGCTCGGCAGCCAGGTGCGTCAGAGCTTCCTAGGCAGCGTATCCACCGTGGTAAACGGCGCCCAGCGTGAACCCGGCCCGAGGCGGTAGAGGCCGCAGACGAAGGCCGGCGCGAGGTCGGCGCAGGTCCGACGCAGAACTGGATCGGCGGCGCCCTCGGCGTCGACCCAGGTCTTCAGGACCGCACCCCACCGCGAGCGAACCCCCGAGGCACACTCGAATCCGAGAAGGGCGCCGCGGGGGCAGCACAGCGCGACCTCGGCGCCCTCCGGTAGCTCGTCGGCGACGTTCGCGTTGGCGAGCTGCGCCCACCACGCGCGGAAGAACGGCATCAGCGTAGCCTTCACGAGATGTCGATCAGCCTGGTGGAGCGTGCGCGCCATCATCCGGGCGACCGCGTGGGACGTCACCGCGATCGGCGAGAAATCGACGCTGCGCTGCCGCGCGACAGCGTGAACGTGGAGACCGTGACCGGACGACAGCGCCTCACCGAAATCGATCGCGGCGTAGCCGGCGACGGTCCAAAGCGCGCGATCGCCGTAGCCACGAAGGACCGATTCGGCGACGATGTCCTCGGCGAAGAAGGCGCGCCATGCTGCGAGACTTCCAGCCTTTGCGCCGAGGCGCTCCACGCGCCGATGGCGCGCCGCCGTCTCCGCGGCGTCGGCCGTCAGGAAGCTCCTCGCGACCGCGTGCGCGAGGCCCGGATCGTTCGCCGCGATGAAGGTGTCGGGCTTGAAGCTCATGCCCGCGACCCCGTCTCCTCGACCTTGCCGCGGTTGCCCTCGCCGTGTGATCGTGGCAGATCGCTTTTCGCTTTGATGGAATTCCCCAACAGTTGCATCAAGGCGTCAACTCGGCCTCGATGAAGTACCGCTGCTCCGCGAGCCACGTGCGCATGCGAACCGAATCGCCGCCAAACATGCGGTCCTCTGAGAACTTCTTCGTGTCATCGCACCGGTATGTGTCGTCCACGCTCAACTGCTGCCGCAATGCGCGCCGCTCGCACTCGTAGATCACGGACGTGAGGAGTTGAGGGGTGGACTTTCCTGTCTCGAGAGGCGCAATTGGCGCAAGCCGTTGGGAGTGAGCGGCTGTATGCAGAAGCACAAGAAGAACCGTAGGCGACTTGATCATGACAAAACCTTTTTTTGGGTGAGCTGCCGCTCGCCAATAGGCGAGCCCGGAGGACAGCCGTACGGCATGCATTGCGCTGCCTCGGTCATTCGCCCAGCACGCACAGGCGATGCCACTGCACGACGCGATGACCGCAGTACTGCGCGACGATGCGGCTGACCTGTTCCGCGTGGTCGGACACGTCCCAGCGCCTGTCGACCCATTCCAGCGCCTCATAGAGGTCGTTCGAATCGCCCGTCAGGTCGTACCTGTCCATCAAGGCACTGCTGAGTTCGAGGTTGGAGCGTTCGTCACCGCTCGCTGCCTCGTTGCGCAGTGAATCGAAGCGGGAATCCGTGGCAACGGATGCGGCGCCGCCGTTGGGCAGAGGATGCTTCATCGCTGCCTCGACATGCCCGGTCGGACCGCGCAAGGCAAGCACCAACAGAACGCAGGCGAGCAGCGCCACGACGTAGCGGGGGGAGTTCCGCCGTGCGGCAGTGGTCAGGTATCGAATGGATCGATCGAACATTGACAAGCTCTCCTTGGGAGGCCCTATGTGGAGTTGAAGCAAGCTTGGTTCCCGGCGCGTCTTCAGAGCACCGGCGGCAGCGCGCGGCGCGTCTCCTGCGCGCGTTCCCAGTCAACGCTGCGGCGCTCCAAGTCGGCCAGATCCGTGGCTTCGGCGAGGAAGCGGTCGCGGGCCAGCTCGGGGTCCAAGCCAGTGACCCACTGGGTCGCGTGGGTCACCGCCTTGCGCAGTTCTCCCATCAGCGTGGAGGCTTCCGRCACGCGGGGTGTGGTCTCGTGGCCGGCGTCGAGGACTTCGAGGTTGGCGACGGAAGGGATGGTCTTGGCGGTGATCATGAATGTCTCCTTGGGTTGAACAACGGATGGAGGCATGGTCGTGGTGCCTGAGCTGCCCGGCGCGCCAACGTTCAATACTGACCGGCGGGCCCTGGCGTCGTTGTGAGATGACTCAAGCAGACGGCCGCCGGCCGGGCCGCGCCTGCGACAGGCCTCCGCCCCAGTCAGGTACGCGTCAGATCAGGGCCGGGCGCGCGCACGGCCGCGCCAGAAGCGGGCCGGTAGGCTGCCGAGCATCAGCACCACTGGAGAGCCATCGTTTGCGGTCAAGCGCGGAGACTTCCGGCGACAGCCTGGCCGAGTTGGCGCGGCCGGGCGAGGGACGCGTACCTGAGAGCCGGGCGCCACGGCGATGACAGAGGGCGACGGGGCGCTTCCAAGCCACTCCGCTGACAACTGCGCTACTTTTCGTAGCGCACGACGCCGTCCCACCGGGACAGCTGCTCCGGGTCTTCCAACTGTCTGCACTGTGCTTGCAGCCAGCGCACGCGGGGATCGTCTGCCCACGCGGGCGCGCCAATCGCCGCTTGGAGCTCTTGCAGATCGGCGATCTGGCGCACCCCTTCCAGCATGCACAAAAGGGCTTCCCAGCGTGCTGCATGGCCGGCCGACGACAGGCTTCGTGCGGGATCGAGCACCTCGTAGACATTGACGAGGGTTTCCATGCCTGCCAAGGCCACGCGGGCTGCCCGAACAAATGGCGTGCGTTTTACGTCCAGAAGCCTGGCCACCTCTTCGGTGACGAGCAGCGGCGCGTCGAGTCGGCCGGGTTTGGTGAGCGTCTCCACACGGGATGCGCAGTTGACCGAAGTGCCCAGCAACCCGTACTTGAAATGCCGGCTCGATGTCATCGAACCGGCCAGCACCTGCCCCTTGGCAATGGCGATGCCACAAACCGGGCCGGACGGCGACGACAAGGACTGCAAAGGGGTTGTCTTCAACTGCTCGAGAATCCGCAGCGCGCAGTCAACGGCCAGTTGGGCCTGGCCGGGTTGCTCGAACGGCACCCCCCAAGCGGCGAAACACCCATCGCCCTGGTAGTCGATCACCGTTCCCTCGTGAGCAAAGACTTCCCGCGAGACGGTGTCCATCGTGCTTCGGAGTTCTTTCTGCCATCGAAGCAAGTCTGTCGCCGCCGCCTCGGTGGAAAGGCAGAAACCTCGAAGATCGAAGATCAGACTGGTGGCCTCCATGATGCGAGGGTCCCCTTCGGCACTCGAGCGTCCGCCAGGGCGCATCAGCAGATCAACGACCTTGGGCGAAAAGTACTGGGTCAAATGGGCCTGCCTTTGGGCCACCAGGTGCTGGCGCGTGAGCGTGCTGACCAGGCTGAGGTAGCCGGCAGCGATGTCGGTGTTGTCGTTCGGCAAGGTTTGCTCGCCGACGACATAGATCACGATGGGCTCGCCGGCGGTGCTGCGCTCGATCAGGCAGGCCCCGACCGTTCGCGTCGTGTGGTGCACGGTGGCATCGATTTCGGTCGAGGTGGCGTGGTTGAAAAAAGCGACCGAGCCGTCAAGGTGGAGCGCGCCGCCGATGACTCTGCGGCTGAGCACCGGGGCGCGTTCTCCGTTCAGCGAGTACGTTGCGAGCATGCGCGACGACTCCATGCTCTCCGGATGCGCTTCCACGACATAGGCCGAACTGACGACGGGCGCGAGCACTTGCACCAGAAAGGCGCAAGCCTTCTGCAGCACTTCGCCTTCGGCGTGCGCCTCACCGAACAAACGAGGCAGTTCCAGCGCCGACTTCAGGATCAATTGCGGGTCCAGCGTCGCGAAGTTGACCGCCGTCAGCTTGAGCTCGGTGGCCAGCGTCTGCTCGATCTGGCCCCCGAGCTCAAGCACCCGCAGGCGCAGGGGTCCGACCCGCAACTCGTCGTGCATGCGCAGCGCACAACGCTGTCCATGCCCAAGCCTCATGCCGTTCACCAGGGTTCCGACCTTGCTGTGATCCTCCACCACCCAGCCTCGTGCGGTAGGGACGAGCTGGGCATGCAGCCGAGACACGCTGCCCTGGTCGGCGTCGATCTGGATCTGGCAGCCGGGCGAGCGCCCGATCGTCACAGGTTCRGCGGTCCAGAACTCCAGGCGCTTGACGGCACCTGCGGCAGTGGCTTCCAGGATCAGGCGCACGGCACACCCGAGAAGGATGGCGGCGGAGGTGAATCCGTAGCAAAACCCCGCAACTGGTCACCGACTGTCTGGATGTTCATTGATAATGATTTAAGCACTCCATGGTGGTTGCGAAGGCGTCATGTCACAAAAAGAAATTGAACCCGCCCGGCTCGATCTCACGGTCGAGGGTCGCGGCGGGTCGTTTCTGGACATGCTTCAGCAAGCCTCGCCGATCCCCGGGGCGCAGTTGTTGGGCTCGGGCTTTCGACCGCTGCCCGGAACCAGCGTGCTTGACGGCAGATTCAGCATCCTGCGCCAGATTGGCGAGGGCGGCATGGGGGTGGTGTTCGAAGCCTATGACGACCTCAGGCGCAGCGTCGTCGCGATCAAGACCCTGAGTTGGCTCGACCCGGGCAGCGTCTACCGGCTGAAGAACGAGTTCCGTTCGCTGGCCGACATGAACCACCCGAACCTGTGCCGTCTGCACGAGTTGTTCAGCGACGAGGGCTGGTTCTTCAGCATGGAGCTCGTCGACGGCGAGCGCTTCGACGAGTGGGTGCGTCCTGACGGGCGGCTCGATGCGCAGCGCTTGCGCGCCGCCCTGAAACAGTTGCTGCAGGGCGTGGTGGCGATCCATGGCGCCGGCATGCTGCACCGGGACCTGAAATCGTCGAACGTCCTCGTTCAAAAGGACGGGCGGGTCGTGATCCTGGACTTCGGCTTGGTCGTGGACTGGCATGCCAGCGCGGCCCGGCGCCCGGCGGTCGAAGTCGGCTTCAGCGGCACACCCGGCTACCTGGCACCCGAGCAAACTTCGAGCGCGGCGAATTCGGCTCCGACGACCGCCAGCGACCTGTACGCGATCGGCTCGATGTTGTTCGTTGCCCTGACCGGCAGGCTGCCGTTCGAAGGGCCGCTCAGTGACGTGCTCGAGCTCAAACGGCACCAGGCCGCACCCCGCGTGCACAGCCTGAGTGCGGACGCGCCGCACGACCTTGCCAAGCTGTGCGATGCGCTGCTGCAGCGCGACCCCGCAGCGCGGCCCGATGCGGCCCAGGTGCAGGCAGCCCTCGACCGGGCGGACGCGCCAGGCCAAGTGGCCCCCGTATCGGGCCCTGCACACGCGGAACTGACGGGCATGGCGCTGCGGGCCGACATCCTGCTCGGACGCGAGAGCGAAATGGCTGCACTGCACGCCGCCCATGCATCCATGCTGGCCGGCCGTCCGGTCGCGATGTTCGTCAGCGGCGAGTCAGGCATGGGCAAGAGTGCGCTGATGCATGCGTTTCTCGACCAGGTGAGAGCCAGTGGACGCTCGGTCGCGCTCGAGGGACGCTGCTACGACCGTGAAAGCGTGCCTTTCAAGGCTTTCGACTCGGTGATGGACGAGCTCAGCAGCCACCTGCACGGGCTGACGCGCGAAGAAGCCGGCGATCTGATGCCGCGCGAGATGTACGCCTTGGCACGCCTCTTCCCCGTGCTCGAGCGTGTCGACGCTGTGGCCCAGGGGCCGAAGAAGGTCATCCCCGATCTCCAGGAACTGCGACTGCGCGCGTTCGCCGCGCTGAGTGAACTGCTCGGACGCATGCGCGACCGGCGGCCGTTGGTCATCTTCGTGGACGACCTGCAATGGACCGACAGCGATTCGATCGTCGTCCTCGAGTACCTGCTGAGCCAGCCGGAACCGACGCCGTTCCTGTGGGTGGCGACGCACCGCAGCGAAGACGCCCAGGACAACGCGCTCTTGCAGCAAATCCTGGGTATCGCGGCCAAAAGTCCGCGGGTGGAGTGCCGTTCTCTGCACGTGGGCCCGCTGCCGCCGGCAGTTTCGGTGCGGTTGGCGCAGCGCCTGCTCGGTTCGGCCGCCACCGCGGACTCCGCGTCGATCGCGGCCGAGGGCCGAGGCAGTCCCTTCTTCGTCGGTGAACTGGTTCGCCAGGCGCTCTCGGCCCGGCTGACGGGGGCCGGCCCGACCGCGCTCACGCTGGGCCAGACCGTGGACAGGCACGTCAGCCTGCTGCCTGCGAAAGCGCGCGATGTGCTGAACGTGCTGGCAGTGGCAGGCCGCCCGATGGCAGCGCAGTTGGCCGTGGATGCCGCCGATGCGACGCATGAAGCCCTCGACGCCTTGTTGTTCGAGCGGCTCGTACGCACCGCAAGGGTCAGTGCGCACAGTCGCGTGCTGGAGTGCTATCACGACAAGATTCGCGAGTCCGTGGCCGACGCCTTGACCCCCGACGCCCTGCGCCGCATACACGCCCGCCTGGCCGAAGCGCTGTCCGCGCAGGAGGACTCGGAGCCGGAGCACTTGGCGCTGCACTTTCATGGCGCCGGGGACAGCCAGCGTGCCAGCGTCTACTACGAGAAGGCAGGCGATGTCTTTGCAGCCGCGCTGGCGTTCGAGTTCGCTTCCCGCCAGTATCGACAGTGCCTGGACCTCATCGGTGCCGACCCTGCGCGGTTCCGGCAGGCGCAAGTCAAACTCGCCGCGATGCTGGCATCGATGGGCAACAGCCGCGAGGCCGCAGAGGTTTATCGTGCTGCGAGCATCGGTGCGCCGCCGCAGGAAGCGCTCGAACACAAGCGTGCAGCGGCGCATTTGCTCAGCACCAGTGGCTTTACCGACGAGGCGCGAGTTCTGTTGGGCGAGGTGCTGGCCGCCATCGGCCTGTCCATGCCGCGGTCGCCTCGGGCAGCGATGGTCGCGGCGCTGGCTTCGCGCTTTCTGCTCATGTGCAGAGGGCTGAAGATCGACCCCACCGCAGTACCCGGACCGGGCGATCAAGCCCGGCTGGGCGCGATGTGGTCGGTGGTCCAAGGGTCGGTCGGCAACAATGCATTCGTGATGGTCGACATGGCGGCCCGCTATGCGCGGCTGGCCCTGAACACGGGCTCACGTGCGCATGCGGCGCGGGCCCTGACCATGGAGGCCTACATGGTCAGCCTCGATGGCCTGGGCACGCGCGCAAAGACGGAACCGATCATGCTGCAAGCCGAGCGCTTGGCCAGCGAGGTGTCGCAGAACGAATTGACGGGATGGGTTCGGCAAATTCGCGGCTGCGTGCTGGCTCATGAAGGTCGGTTCGCCGAAGCCCAACCGGTACTGCAAGATGTCCTGGAGTGGTTGGGTTCTCAATGCACGGAGGTGCCGTTCGAGTTGGCTGGCACCCAACTCTACTGCGTGAATGCGGCGAATCATCTTGGAGACTATGCCCAGACCTCGACCACGGCGCCTGGCATTGTCGAGAACGCCTTGCGACGGGGCGACCAGTATCTGGCTTGCGGCGTGGTCGGTTTTGCGGCGCCTGCCTTGCTGGCGCACCGCGGTCTTGCCGACGCGGGCCGGCGGCTCGGCCAGGCCAAGGCCAGCTATCAAGTTCAAAGCATCTATCAATGGGCCGACTACCTGATCCTCTTGGCCGATCTGAACCTGGCGCTCTACGAGGGTCAGCCGGCGCGAGGCGTCTTGCTGGCAGCGCAACAGTGGTCGGCGCTTGAAAAATCGCAGCTCCTGCGCATGAAGACTGCGTTCGGGTTGATGAGTTATTACCGAGCCGGTTGTGCACTGGCTGCCGCGCGGCAACGCTCGACGGACGTCGCCGAAGGTCTGGCGATTGCCAGAACGACGGTCAGGCTGATGAACAAGACCCGCCTGCCCCACCTGCCCGGTTGGGCCGCGGTGCTTGAAGCCGGCCTGGCGTGCGAAAAGCGGCAACCGGCTCGGGCGGCAGAGTGGCTGCAGGCTGCGACAGCCACCTTCGACGCCACGGGGTTGAAGCTGTACAGCGCCGCCGCGCGGCGCAGGCAGGGGCAGTGGATGGGCGGCGGGGCAGGCCGCGCGCTGGTGATCGCTGGAGAGGCCGTCATGCACAGCCAAGGCGTGATCGACGTCGAAGCAACGACCGAGATGCTGGCACCGGGATGCCAGCCCGAGGCCTGCTGACAACCCACGGGGCACGCTGGTTGCGCGCGGCCTAGATGCTGATGCTGTTGGGTACCCTGGACGGCAACTGGAAAAGATAGGGAATCGGCCGTTCGAGGTTGCGCTGGTGGATCGTGATCTCGGCCTGCGCCAACGCAACCTGAAAAGCCTCGAGGGCCTTCTGGGCCGGGCGGTGCGCGAAGTGCGGGTATTGCGGGTTGCTGGCGTAGTGCCCCAGCGCGTCGAACTGGATGCTGCTGAGCAGGTACACGAACGACAGGGTGTACAGCGCGACGTCCAGCGGCGGGAACCACTCCAGGCACTTCGTCTCGTCAGCGATCGGGTCGTCGCGCGTCGGCGCGGCTTTGTAGATCGCCGCGGCCACGCTGGGCGCGAAGCCCGCGAAGGGATACTGACCGTAGTTGACCGACGCGTGCAGAGGGCCTGCGGTGTAGATCATTTGCGCGACGACTTCAACGAGTTGGTCACGGGTGTTCAGCGTCGCGGGAAACCCTCGCAGATTGCCGTGCTGCGGGGAGCCAAGTTCGTGCACCCAAGCCATGAGTTCCCGGTCGGTACTGACGGAGGCGTCGTCGAGGTAGTAGCTCGCCACGTAGCCGGTGACGAAATCCTTGATGGCCTTCCACAGCAGCAGCGTGTCGTCGCGAAACGGGTAGGCCGCCAGCTGGTCTACGCCGCGCAGGCAAAAGATCTTGTCCGGGCTGTTCTCGCCCCAGCGCCAGGCCATACGCGCGTCGTTGACCATCTGCAGCGTCCAATCGATGTGGGCGCCGACGTTGGCGGCCACCACGCCACCCGGGACGATGAGGTTGTGTGCGGCGCCATCGTTGATGCTGATGGTGAACCGCAGATGCGGTTCGAGCAGATGGAACAGCGGGTGTTCCTTTGCCAATTGGCGGTGCGTGGCCACCGCGACGGCCTCCATGATCAAGTGGCAATCCCCGAGATGGGCGACCGATTCGTGTTGAATCGCGCAGGCCACGTTGACGAAGTACTTGGCGATTTTCCACTTCAGATGATTGGCATCGTTCGCATCGAAAACATCGTTCGGGCTGAAGATGGCAGAGTCCGGGGTCTGCCCCAACTGGATCGCGATGGGCTGCAACACGCCCGCTTGGCCTTTCCCGTAGGCCGGCGGATAGCCCTCGGGAGGTGACTCGTTCCAATAGAACAGGGCGATGGGCGACGGCAGGTAGCGGTGCTTGCGGTGCAGGCAGCTCTCTTTGGGTTCCAGCTTCCCGTCGCCGATCAGCGCGGCGTAGTCGCAGGCGTAGAGCTTGCCGTCGCTGATCATCTCGGCCAGCGAGAGGGGGGTGGAGCCGCCTCGGCTCAGGACTTTCACTGTATCGGGGATCGTCATCTTCGCCTTCAGCTCGCTCCAGGCCAGCGCCTTGCTGCCCGTCGCGTTGTCGTGCACCACGCGGCGCAAGTTGGTGGTGTTGAAGCCGGCCAGTTGCAGATAACCGAAGAACCAATCCTGCTCGCATGGCTTGCCTTTCTCGGACATCCAAGCCTTCGCCTCGATCRCCAACATCTGGGGCGTGGGCAGCGTGGCGATCAGGCTTTCGTAGTCCGACTCTGCCTTGGCCTCGAGGAAGGGCGACCGTACCAGGTCGAACAGGGTCGACTTGAGAATCGCCGTGGGACCTTTTTCCACCGTCTCGGCGGCAGCGGCAAAGATGCCGTCGACCAGCWTTTCAACATCCTGCTCGAGTTGGCGTAAATCCGTACTGAGTCGCAAGGCATGGAAAGGTATGTCGTTTTGGATGYTGTCCAGGTCCTTCTCGATCTCCTGCGCCAGGAACCTGCGCGCATTCCGGGCGAAGTTCTCGGCGATCTGCGCGCTGGTCTGCGCGACCAGCGCGTTGTAGGCGGCGCTGAACTCCTCGCCAGGCGGCACGCCCGCGCACATCGGCACCGCCTCGAGATGGGGGTAGCTTCGAACGTAGTTATAGGCCGTGCGGGACAGCGACAGCTGCAACGCGCGCGCCGCGGTGCCTTGACCTGGCAAGGTGGGAATGGGTACGTTCATCGCTGGCATGATGGGTTCTCCGGGTCCGCAGACGGTTTCAAAGGCGCAGTCGGCAAGACTAACGGCTCCGTGGACATTTGCGTGGATTTAAAGCCAGGCCCGGCCCGCCATCACATGCGCGGACCTCTGACGAGTTGCGCCCAGGCTCCGAGCGTTCGA
Source organism: Variovorax sp. P1_H12_2 (assembly GCF_056405335.1). Classification (NCBI taxonomy): domain Bacteria; kingdom Pseudomonadati; phylum Pseudomonadota; class Betaproteobacteria; order Burkholderiales; family Comamonadaceae; genus Variovorax; species Variovorax sp. P1_H12_2. The sequence goes on along the minus strand of NZ_JBFUCI010000002.1, from coordinate 51,136 downwards.
GCAAGGCCTGCGACCGGCGGGCCGTGCCGTACAGTCTCGGCCTCAGGTGCAAGCTAGGAGCAGGCATGTTTGAAGGGTCGAGGGCAGAGAATTCCGGCGACTTCCTGGCCGAGTTGGCGCGGCTGGGCGACACGCGTACCTGGGAGCCTGGTGCCCTGGTCGTGACCGAGGGCGACATTGCCGACTGCATGTACCTCATCCACGAAGGCGAGCTGCGCGCGTTCGTGGCCGGGGACGGCGGACGCGTGGTGGAGCTCAATACGCTGCACGCGGGTGAGCTCTTCGGCGAACTGATGCTCAGTGGTGAACTGCGCTCCGCCACGGTGCAGGTCACCACCCGAGCGCGGCTGACCCGCGTGACCCGGGCCGAGGCCGAGCGCGTGCTGGCGCAGCGGCCCGAGCTTGCGTTTCAGTTGATCCAGCGCCTGGTGCAGCGCGTGCGCACCCTGACGCGCACGGTGGGCCGCCTGGCTTCGGTGGACGTCTACGGCCGGCTCGTGGGGCTCTTCGACGCCTTGGCGGTCGASGACAAAGGCCTGCGCGTGGTGCCCGGGCCGTTGAGCCAGCAGCGCATCGCCGAGCGCGTGGGCGCTTCGAAGGCAATGGTCAACCGGCTGCTGACCGACCTGGCCAAGGGTGGCTACATCGAAGTCTCGCGCGAGCGCATCGTGCTGCTCAGAAAGTTGCCGCCGAAGTGGTGAGTCAATCGTAGGCTGACACGTAAATGCCATAACTGGTGCAGCGACTCGATCATGCCCTGCACCAACTTGACAGTCAGTTCGCTGGCAAGGCACGCGAGCGGTTCGGAGGCTTGGCAGGTCATGGCAGAAACTCCTCCAACGGCGAGCGACGGCTGAGCGGTGAAGGCATGGATTTGAGAGCATGCACGCCGAGGTGAACGGCTGATTGAGGACTGCTAGACCTGCTCGCACAGCGGCGAGCGCCAAGAGCGTGCTGCTAAGCTCACGAACGACCGACTGCTGTCGGGCCCGTCGCGGACCTTCGGGTCGATACCCCTCGCCTCGGAAGGCGGTCAGGATCCAACCTTGTCATCCAAAGTCTCTCGCATCGCACTCTCGGCCTCGGCGGCTGCGCTTGGAAGCATCGCGGCCTACTGGACCCTCCTGGCGACACGCCAGGGACATATCCTGTTCGACGCCCGCAAGCGCCACCCGGTCGTTCACCTGTCCGACGACTTTTCCACCTACTCTCACACCGTGCCGGGCGGGATGGTCCGCGGGTATGTCTATCACCCCCAGGGCGAGGCTGCACTGCAGGACCTGCTCATCTATTTCGCGGGTCGAGGCGAGGACGTCCGCGCCACCGCCAAGGCCCTGCACTGGCTGCCGGAAGGCTTCGGATTTGCCGCGGTCAACTATCGGGGGGTGGCCGATTCCGAAGGTCGCCCCTCCGAAGTCGCTTCGGTCACGGACGCGTGCCAGTTTGCCAATCACCTGCGCCGGGCCTTGCCGAAGGTACGCCTGCACGTGGTCGGCCGAAGTCTGGGGACGGGCGTGGCCATCCAGCTGGTGGCGCGACAGGAGTTCTCGAGCCTCCAGTTGGTCACGCCGTACGACTCGATGCTGGAGGTGGCGAGGAAGCGCTTTCCGCTGGTGCCGCTTTCGATCCTGCTGCGGCATCCGTTCAATTCGCTCGCTCACAGCCGGGAGGTCGCCGCGAAAACTCAGGTCCTGCTGGCCGAGTCGGACGACGTCGTGCTGCCGGAGCGCTCGCAGAAGCTCATCGCCGCCTGGCCGACGCCCATCAGCGTGCAGACGATTCCCGGCTCCAACCACCACAGCATCATGGGCCTCGAAGCCACCTGGCTCCATCTTGTCGACTTTGCGTTGACGGCCGTCCTGTCCGAACCGAAGGTCGCATGACATGCCGCCGCGCACGCCCATGACTGTTGGGTGAAGAGCAGCTGCTCGAGATGCTCGGGCGAGACAGCTACACGCACGCACCTGCGATTCGACTTCACTGGGGTGTGAGCGTCATTTCGACTCGCTCAGAACATCGTGTTCGTGTTGTTCGCCGTCTCTGGCACCGGCTGCAGCACGTCCCAGTGCTCGACGATCTTTCCATCGGCATCGAAGCGGAAGATGTCTACGCCCGCGGTTTCCTTGCCACCCCAATCCAGATACCGCACATGGATGAAGGCCAGATCACCATCGATCGCGACGCGCTTGACTTCGCACGGGACCGTCTTGACCTGCTTGATGAAGCCGGTGATGAAATCCGTGCCGTTCGGGAACAGTGGATTGTGCTGAATGTAAGGACCTGCGACAAGGCCCGGCAGCAGATCGGCTTGGCCTTCATTGAAGATCTGGTCGTAGATGGTGGCCACTGCGGCTTGAATCTTGGCTCTTTGCATGATTTCTCCGGGTTTTGACACGCCTCGCGAATGCGTGGCGTTGCAGCGATTGGAGCGCCAATTGCTCAGACGATCCATGCGTGCGAGTCTCGATTCAATAACCAATCGTCTCATTCGCTACCATGCGGCCATGCAGGCATTGAACGGTTGGCTCAGGACAGTGCGCGCCGACGGCATGGTGCTGGTACGCACGCGCGTGGCCGGTCCTTGGGGCTTTGCCGTCGACGCGCGCGACGCCGCGGTGTTCCACTTCGTGGCCGAGGGGCGCGCCGTCGTGCGCCAGTCCGATGCGAAAGCCATCGAGGTCTTGCCTGGTGAACTGGTGCTGTTCCCCCGGGGCAGGGCACACGAAGTGGCCCATTCGGCCCGCGGCAAGGCCCTGCCGCTTGCCGAATTCATGGCACGGCGCAATGGCGTCGCCGATTCCGCGACCGAGGCATGCACGCTGATCTGCGGCGAGTTCGGCATTGACCGGCACCTTGCGCTGCCGGCGATGCGCGCTTTGCCAGCCGTGGTGCACCTGCGCCCCGGCAGTGAGCCGGGCGACTCCGCGCTGGGCGACACGATGCGCCTTCTGCAGGCCGAGGTCGAGACGCCGAACTTCGGCAATCAGATCGTCGTGCGCAACCTGCTATCCATGCTCTTCGTATATTTCATGCGTGATTGGGCGAACTCCGCTGGACCACGTGTCAACGATTGGTTCTCCGCTGTGCGCACCCCGCACTTGRCACGTGCGCTGGCCTGCATCCACGAGTCGCCCGAGCGCGGCTGGACATTGGAAGAACTGGCGAAGGAGGCCGGCCTCTCGCGCGCGACCTTCGCCCGACAGTTCAACGCCTCGGTGGGCGAACCGCCGCACAACTACCTCACGAGATGGCGCATGGGCGTTGCTGCGCAACTGCTGCAAGAGACCGACTTGCGGCTTTCCGAGATCGCGCTGCGCGTCGGCTACCAGTCGGAGTTCTCTTTCAGCCGGGCGTTCAGACGCTGGCGTGGTGCGGCGCCCGTTCGATTTCGACGGACCGCTGTGCCTGGGGCTGACTGACAGATTTGCGAGGGAGTAGGGAGACGGCGCCATGCATCGAAGACGCATCCAGATCGCTCCGCACACCGCGATGCTCGACCGAAGCCCAACGCCCAGTCGGGTTGTCGTGATTGATCTCGGCGCCGGTCGCCTATTGCGTCACGGCGCCGGCGGGCGGCGCGGAGCCGGCCGGCGGCACGATGACTGCACGGCCGTCCGGCGAGGTGAAGATGGTGCTGGAGTCGGTGCCCGTGCGTGATGCGCCGCTGGGTGAGATCACCGTGGACCTGTCTTCTGTCTGGGAATTTCCCGAGCTCCCCCATCGCCCCTGCTGCAGAACGAGGCCGGCGTCCCGCACGCACGCATCGCGCTCCGGGCGGGGCATCGTGCCATCGTTGCAGCGAGCGATGAGGCTGTCGTAGCGCTGCTGAGGCGTGTCCGTCTGTGCACCGGCCAGCGTCGCGCATGCGACCAGCGTGGCTGCTGCAACCACACGAATTGGAAACGGGCCTGGAACTTCCCAGTTGACGCGTCGTTGCTTCATGGGGTACTCCTCGGATGCTCTTGCCATTCTTGATGACTGCTCAGTGACAGTCAAATGCTCGCCAAAGAACCACTTCTCCCAAGTCTGCTTGAGGACCGCAACCCGACGGTGCTATATGCTCAAGTGGTTCGACTCAGCACCGCATGCAACCGCCGTCAACCAAACTGAACATCGGAATTGCCGGCGCCGGCCCTGCCGGTCTGGCCACAGCGATTGCATTGAGCCGGCAAGGCCACCGGGTTCAGGTTTTCGAGAAGCATCCGACTCTCGAACCGCTGGGTGCCGGGCTGCTCATCCAGCCGCAGGGCCTGCGCGCACTCGAAGAACTGGGTGTACGGCGTGAGTTCGACAGCATCAGCGTTCCCATCAGGCGGCTTCTTGGGGCCAGCCACCGCGCGTGGCGCGTCGTCGACATCGACTACGAGGGCTCGCCAGCCCGTGCTGTCGGCCGGGCTGCGCTTTCCCGAGTGCTCTACCAGGCCGCGCAAGCGTCGGGGGTCCATTTTTCCTTGGGGTGCGAGGTCCAATCCCTCACACCGCTGGATGGGCGCGCACGGACAACGACGAATCAAGGGGGCGCAGATTTCGACCTGTTTGCAATTGCTGACGGGGCCGCTTCGCGCCTGAGAGAGAACGTCGGCCTTGCAGGCCCTTCCAAGACCTACCGGTGGGGCGCCCTGTGGGGCCAGTTCTGGGTTCCCGAGTGGAAAGAGCCGGATGTCCTGCTCCAGCGGTTCAGGGGAACGTCGGAGATGATGGGCCTTCTGCCGACCGAGGTCTCAGGCCACGCGGTTCGCCTCTCGTTCTTCTGGAGTCTTCGCGTCGACCGCTATGGCCAATGGCAGGCGGGCGACCTCTGCGCATGGCGCTCGCATGTGCTGTCGCTTTGGCCGGAGGCGGCGCCCGTGGTTAATCAAATTCGACGCCACGACGACCTGTCGTTTGCGGTCTATCGCCACACGTGGCCGCGCGCCATGGGCGAGGGGCCTCTTTGCGTCGTGGGCGATGCCGCGCACGCCATGAGCCCCCAACTCGGCCTTGGAACCACACTCGCCATCCAAGATGCCCTCGCCCTTGCCAAAGCCGTGGAGGGTCACGGCGCATCCGAAGCCGCGCGGGAGTACTCGAGCCAGCGGCTGCGACCGTCGCAGGCGTTCCAGACCCTCAGCAGGGCATTGACGCCTTGCTTCCAGGCCCAGGGCGGCGGACTTTGGCGCGATGCGCTCTTTGCAATGGGCCTGCGCCTGCCGGGTGTGCCATGGCTGATGAAGCGCAGTCTGGCGGCTCCATCCTTCCCAGGCGCCGGGCCGATGGCGACTGGAGCCGTACCGCTGCAGGCATTCGAGCCCAGCGGGCCGGCACGCCTCGGCTGATGCAAATGCGGGGCGACGTCGCGCGGTGTCGATTTTCCGCAGGCTCATTCGTCGTGTCAGTGAGGATCATCCTCGGCAACTTCAGGAGAAAACCACCATGGCTACCAACACCATCCGTCTGCACCGCGTGCTGCGCACTTCACCGGACCGGCTCTACCGTGCCTTCGTCGAACCCAGCGCTTTCGAGCGCTGGCTGCCACCCTTCGGATTTACGGGCCAGGTCCATCACATGGAGCCCGTGGTCGGGGGCGCTTGGCGCATGTCCTTCACCAACTTTGGTACCGGCCACAGCCACTCGTTCGGCGGGAAGTACCTGGAACTTGTCCCCGGCCAGCGCATTGCCTACGATGCGACGTTCGACGACCCCAACCTGCCGGGCACCATGAAGACCACCGTGACGCTGACCCCAGTGTCATGCRGCACCGAAATGTCCGTCGTGCAGGAAGGCATCCCCGATGTGATTCCGGCCGAGATGTGCTACCTGGGCTGGCAGGAGTCGCTGCTCGCGCTGGCCCAGTTGGTCGAGCCGAATATTCCGGGTTGAGGAGTCCGCGTTCGGCCGACGTCGAAGGCCGTCTTTCGCGGGGGGGCAGAATTCGCTGCGTCAGCCACGTCGAGGGCGAAGCTAGAATTCCCGAAGCTGCAGGGCTGCCTTTGCGCGACGGGGAGCTGTCGAGTCACCTGAATCGCACCGGGCAGTCGACTTCCGCACCTCCTCATGTTCTCAGAGGGAATTTCGTGACGCGTGGTCCCGCCGAAGTCGACGATGACTTGCTGCTCAAGGTCGCTCCCCCGCGGGTGCCTCGCCATCTGGTTTCGCGCGCGCGCCTCCTTTCCACCGAAGCCGCGATTCGGGATCTTCCCGCCATCCTGGTGCAAGCCCCGGCCGGATTCGGCAAGACCTCCTTGCTGGCACAGTGGCGGCTCGAGCATCTGTCCCACGGGTCGGTGGTCGCCTGGTTGTCGGGCCAGCCGCAGGACGACCCTCAGCGGCTGGCGCAGAGCCTCGCTCTGGCGGTCCGGCGCGCAGCCGGGCGGTCCACTTTCGGCCATACCCTGCTCGAAGCCGTCGGCCCCGGCGGCCTCGAGGGTGTCACGGTGTGGCTCGCGGAACTGGCACAGTCGGCGCTCGACGTCGTACTGATCGTCGACGAGGCCGATCGCCTGCCGCCGGCCTCGCGCGAAGCCCTGGCCTATCTGTTGCGCAATGCGCCGCCGAACCTGCGCGTGATCATCGGCGCGCGTCCCGATTGCCGACTGGACATCGATGATCTCATCGCCTACGGCCAATGCGTCGTGATCGGGCCGGCCTCGCTTCGCTTCCGGCTTGCCGAAACCCTGGAACTCGTGCGAGGCCGGCTGGGACTTCGCTTCGACAACGACACCGCCGCCCGGCTGCATGAGTTGACGGAGGGTTGGCCCCTGGGCCTTCAGCTTGCACTGACGATCGTCGCACGCGGTGTCGATGCGCACGCCGATGTCGCGAGCATGGCCGCGCTGGGCGGCGAGTTGCATGACCACTTCGTGAAGCTGCTGCTCGCCAACCTCGACCCCGGCGACAGCGACTTCCTCACTCGCATCTCGATCCTGGACCATTTGCATCCGGACTTGTGCCGCGCAGTCACGCAGTACGATGACGCGACCGAAAGACTGGCGCGCCTGAGCCGCGACACGCCGGTCTTCGCCGCGGCCGAACGGGGCGACTGGCTGCGCATGCACACCCTCGCGCGCGACGTGTTGCGCAAGCTCTTTTCGGCCTTGACCGAGGCACAGCAGGGCGAGGCGCATGCGCGCGCGGCGGCATGGCTCGCCGACCACGGCTTGCTCGAATACGCGGCCCGGCATGCCTTGACCGCAGGCGAGCAGCAGAAGGCCTATGGGCTGGCCGAGCGCAGCCTCTACGAGTCCATCATGAGACATGGCCGCCAGGGGGCGGTGCTCGAATGGCTGGCGCAGCTGCCGGCTGCCGAACTGGATCGGCGGCCTCGGCTCCTGCTGGCTGCCGCCTGGACCCTGGGAGTCAGCGAACGCCACGAGGAAGCCGAGCGCCTGGTGGCGCGGATCCTGGCCCAGCCCGAGGTCGACGACGAGCTTCGCTGCGAATGCGCGCTGATCCTCGGCGGCGCGGCGCTGTTCGCAGACGATCCGGACCGCTTCGCGACATTGCACGATCCCTGGGCGGATGCAGCGCCGCTGCGCGATCCGATGCTCCTGCAGGTGCATGCCAACCGGACGGCGTACCGTGCGCTGCTCGAAGGCGAGCCGGCCCTGGCGCGCCTGCGCGAGCAACAGGCGCCGCGCGGCGATTTCGGCCGCGGCGTGGGGTACATCGGACGCTGGGGCGAGTTCATCGTCGGGCTCAGCTACATCTGGGAAGGGCAGATCCTGCTTGCCGACAGCTTTCTGCGGCCGGCCGTGGCGAGCGCCGAGGCCGACCTGGGGCGGCGCAACCGGTTCAGCTGCATGCTGGCGGCGCTGCTCGCCGCGGCGGCCTGGGAGTGCGACCGTCCCGACGATGCGACAGCCCTGCTGGCCGATCGGCTGGACATCCTCGAGCGCAGCGGCTTCGCGGAGTCCTTGCTGCTGGCCTACCGGACCATGGCGCGCATTGCGGCGGCCGAGGGCGCCGAACACCGTGCGCTCGAGCTGCTCGGCGCCCTCGATGCCGTCGGCGCTGCCCGAGGGCTGCCGCGTCTGCGTATCGCAAGCCTGACCGAGCAGGTGCGGATGCATGCCGGGCGATACCGCTCGGCGAGTTGCCGAGAGCTCTGCGAGCGGATCGATGCGCTGCTGCGCGACGACGCATGGCCCCAGGGCCGGCTTTGGCGGCGCAGCGTGGACATCCTGCGCGAGGTGGCCCAGGGGTATGCGGCGATTGCCGCGAAGGACTGGCGTGCTGCGCTGGAGCCGCTGTCGCGCGCCGACGAATTGGCACGGGCGCTCCAGCAGGGCCGCCTGCATATCGAAATCCTCGGCCTGCATGCCTTCGCCCTCGACCGGTGCGGCGAGGAATCGCAGACACGCCTGCAGGAAGCCATGGACCTGGCGGATACCTACGGTCTTCGGCGCGTGTTCGCCGACGCGCATCCCGATCTGGGCGACTGGGTGCGCAAGGTCGCGGCAGAAGGGCCTGGGCGCGAAGCCCTCGCCCCCGGCCCGGCGTCGGCGCCGCGGCCGACCGCGACGAAGCCGCCGGAGGCGCCACGGCCTGCCGCCTCCTTCGGCATGGTGCTCACGCCGAAGGAGCGCGAGGTGATGGAGCTGCTGGCGCGCAACCTGTCGAACAAGGAAATCGGACGCGCCATGCAGGTCGGCGAGACCACCATCAAGTGGCACGTGAAGAACCTCTTCGCCAAGCTGGATGCGGGTACCCGCAAGCAGGCCGTGCTTCGTGCCCGCATCCTCGGGCTGATCCAGCCGGCGGACTAGGGCCGCCGCCCTCCGCCAGGGTGGGTTGGGGTGGGGTGGGTGCCCCTCCTGCAAGGAGGGGGCGCCGGCGGGGCCTTCTGCCTATTCTCGGTGCCTGCGGAGCCGCCGGATCGCGGCTCGCTCCACCCCCAACGAGCCCGGATCCGTCCAGAGGCTCACCACGGAGACACACAGGCCCATGAACTCAGTCACCCTCCCGAGCCCGCTGCCGGCCGGACCCGCCGTCGTCTCGGCCGCAGCGCTGAAGACCTCCATCAAGGTCGAGCCGCTGACCTGCACGATCGGCGCCGAACTGCACAACGTGCACCTTGGCGCGGCTTCGCGCGATCCCGGCCTGATGGCCGAGCTTCGCGCTCTGCTGCTCAAGCACAAGGTGCTTTTCTTTCGCGATCAGGACATCACGCGCGCCGAGCACGTCGCCTTCGCGCGCTGCTTCGGCGAGCTGGAGAATCACCCGGTGCTCGGCAGCGACCCCGAACACCCGGGGCTGGTGCGCATCTACAAGGACCTCGACAGCAAGAAGGAGCACTACGAGAACGCCTGGCACGCCGACGCCACCTGGCGCGACAAGCCACCGTTCGGCTGCGTGCTGCGCTGCGTCGAGACGCCGGAGGTCGGCGGCGACACGATCTGGTCGAACATGGCCGCGGCCTACCTGAACCTGCCCGAGTCGATCAAGGTGCAGATCGCCGGGCTGCGCGCCCGCCACAGCATCGAAGCGACCTTCGGCGCGGCGATGCCGATCGAGCAGCGCCACAAGCTCAAGGCGCAGTACCCCGACGCCGAGCATCCGGTGGTGCGCACGCATCCCGAGACCGGTGAAAAGGTGCTCTTCGTGAACGGGTTCGCGACGCACTTCGTCAACTTCCACACGCCCGAGAACGTGCGCTACGGCCAGGACTACGCGCCCGGCGCCAGCCAGCTGCTGAACTACCTGATCAGCCAGGCCGCCATTCCCGAGTTCCAGGTTCGCTTCCGCTGGAAGAAGAACAGCGTGGCCTTCTGGGACAACCGCTGCACCCAGCACTACGCCGTGCAGGACTACTGGCCCGCGGTCCGAAAGATGGAGCGCGCCGGCATCGTCGGCGAAGCGACCTTCTGAGCGGATCTTTCTTTTCTTCCTCCTGTTCCCTTTCCCACGAGGTCTACACCATGAACTTTCTCGACGGCTCCCTGTATCCCGAAAACCAGCAACCCCTGATCATCACGGCGGCGCCCTATGCGCCGTCCTGGGTGCCCTCCGACTTCCCCGAGGACATCCCGGTCACGATGGAGCAGCAGATCCAGAAGGCGGTGGACTGCTACAACGCCGGCGCCACGGTGCTGCACCTGCACGTGCGCGAACTCGACGGCAAGGGCAGCAAGCGCCTGTCCAAGTTCAACGAACTGATCGCCGGCGTGCGCCACGCGGTGCCCGAGATGATCATCCAGGTGGGCGGCTCCATCAGCTTCGCGCCGGAGTCCGAGGGCGCGGCCGCCAAGTGGCTGAGCGACGACACGCGCCACATGCTGGCCGAGCTCGACCCCAAGCCCGACCAGGTCACGGTGACCATCAACACCTCGCAGATGAACGTGGTCGAGCACTGGGAGTACGAGGACTACAAGGGCACCTCGATGGAAGACCCGGCGGTCTTCAACGCCTACAAGGAGATGACGGTGCCGGCCCAGCCCGGCTGGGCCGAGGAGCACATTCGCCGCCTGAACGAAGCCGGCATCCAGAGCGCCTTCCAGTGCTACAACATCAACAGCTTCGAGTCGGTCGAGCGCCTGATGCGGCGCGGCATCTACAAGGGCCCGCTGGTCATGAACTGGGTGGCGATCAGCGGCGGCATGGACGCGCCGAACATCTACAACCTGGCGAACTTCGTGCGCGCCACGCCGGACGGCGCGGTGCTGACGGTGGAAAGCTCGATGCGCAACGTGCTGCCGGTCAACATGATGGGCATCGCCATGGGCCTGCACGTGCGCTGCGGCACCGAAGACAACCTGTGGAACCAGGCCCGCTCGAAGAAGATGAGCACGGTCGAGCAGATCGAGCAGCTGGTGCGCATCTCGCGCGAGTTCGGCCGCGAGGTGGCCACCGCCCGGCAGGCGCGCGAGATCTGCAAGATCGGCGTCTTCTACAAGACGGTGGAGGAGTCGCTGCTGGCCAACGGCTTCGCGCCCAACCGCAAGGGCGGCCATCAGGGCTTCCTGCGCAAGGCGGCCTGAGCCGAGGGCCGCGAAGAACGCGGCCTGCGAACGGCAGGTTGAGCCCTGCCGTTTTTTCGCCCACCTCATTTCGAATCATTAGGAGACATCCATGGCAAGAGCCATTCGCCTGCACGAGACCGGTGGCCCGGAAGTGCTCAAACTGGAAAACGTCGAGGTCGGCGAGCCGGGCCCCGGCCAGGCGCGCGTGCGCCACAGCTACGTCGCGGTCAACTTCATCGACATCTATTTCCGCACCGGCCGCTATCCCTTGCCGAAGCCCAGCGGGCTGGGCTCCGATGCCGTGGGCGTCGTCGAGGCCGTCGGCCCCGGTGTGACCGACCTCAGGGTGGGAGACCGCGTGGGCTACCTGATCGGACCGCAGGGCGCCTACTCGGACGTCCGCGTCATGCCCGCCGAGGTGCTGATTCCGCTGCCGGACGGTGTGTCGGATCGCACCGCGTCGACGCTGATGATGAAGGGCATGACGGTGCAGTACCTGTTCCGCCAGGTCTTCCCGCTCCACGGCGGAGAGACCATCCTGTACCACGCGGCCGCCGGCGGCGTGGGCCTGATCGCCTGCCAGTGGGCGCGCGCGATGGGCGTGACGATGATCGGCACCGTCAGCACCGACGAGAAGGCCGCGATCGCCCGCGCCAACGGCTGCGCGCACACCATCGTGACCTCGCGGGAGAACATCGCCGAGCGGGTGCGGGAGATCACCGACGGCAAGGGCGTGCCGGTGGTCTACGACTCGGTCGGCAAGGACACGCTGGAAGCTTCGCTCGACAGCCTGCGCCCGCGCGGCGTGCTGGTCAGCAACGGCACCACGTCGGGCCCGGTCGTGATCGACACGATGACGCTCGCCACCAAGGGCTCGCTGTGGCTCACGCGGCCCGCGATGATGCACTACATCATGCCGCGCGCGCACATGCTCGACATGGCCGGTGAGCTGTTCGGCCATGTGCTGGAAGGCCGCATCGTCAGCGAGCCGAAGCAGGTATTCCCGCTCGCCGATGCCGCCGAGGCGCACATCGCACTCGAATCGCGCCGGACGGTCGGCGCCACGGTCCTGGCGCTCTGAGCATGAACACCGCTGCGCTTCGCGAAGCGACGCAAGGGCACGAGGACGGCTACCTGTTCAGCCGCGGGCAAGCCTGGTTCGCCTTCGCCATGACCATCGGCCTGATGATGGTCGACTACATCGACCGCCAGGTCATCGTGTCGCTCTTTCCGTACCTCAAGGCCGAATGGGCCCTGTCGGACAAGCAGCTCGGCGGGCTGGTGTCGGCGGTGTCGGTCACCGTCGCCCTGGGCGCCATCCCGGTGGCGCTGCTCGCCGACCGCGGCAGTCGCGTCCGCAGCGTGGTCGTGATGGGCCTGGTCTGGAGCCTGGCATCGATCTCGTGCATGTTCAGCCGCGGCTACGGCCAGCTGCTGGCGGCCCGCGCCATGGTCGGCCTCGGGGAGGCGGGCTACGGCTCCGTCGGCGCCGCGCTGATTGCCAGCCATTTCCCGGCACGGCTGCGCGGTGCCCTGCTGGCCGGCTTCTTTGCTTCCGCCTCGGTCGGCTCGGTGCTGGGCGTGCTGCTCGGCGGCATGATCGCGGCGCGCTTCGGCTGGCAGGCCGCCTTCGGCGTCGTGGGCGTGCCGGGCCTCATCCTCGCACTGCTGTACCTCAAGGTGCGCGACTATCCGACTGTCAAGCTCACGCCGAGGCTCGACCGGGCCACGCGCTCGACGCGCAGCGCCGCCGGCGCCATCGCCCAGGCGCTGATCCGCACGCGGACCATGCTGTGGCTCTGCGTGGCCGGTGCGGCGCAGCTGGTCGTGGTCTCCGCGATCTGGTCCTGGCTGCCGAGCTTTCTCAATCGCGTCCACGGCGTCGTGCCGGAAAAGGCCGCCATGAACGCGGCGCTGGTCGTGCTCTGCGGCGCGCTGGGCAGCGTGGTCTGGGGCGCGGTGGCCGATCGCGCCGGCCGGCACCGTCCGCGCGCCAAGCTGTACGTCGTGGCGCTGCTGTGCGTGGCGTCCATGCTGGTGCTGATGCTGGCTTTCGGCGCTCCGCGCCTGGGGCTCGCCATCGGCGCGCAGGGGCAGTTCGCGCTGCTGGCGGTGGGCGGCTTCCTGATGACCTGCACGGTCGGGCCGCTGCCGGCGGCGGTCATCGACGTGATCCACCCCGGCATCCGCGCCACCGGCGCCTCGGTGATTTCGCTGTTCCAGAACCTGTTCGGCCTTGCCGCCGGGCCGCTCGTCGCCGGCTTCCTGTCGGACGCCTGGTCGCTCGAATTCGCGCTGACGGCGGTGCCCGTCTTCAGTGTGCTGGCGGCCAGCGCGCTGCTGGTGGCCGCACGCACCTACGAGTCCGACCTCCTGCGGGCCCGCGAGGCCGCAGAAGCCACCGAAGCCACCGACGACGCCGAGCTGCCGAAGCGGGGCCCGGCGCAGACAGCGCGCGAGGCCCTGGCCTGAAGCGGCCGAATCTCCAACCCACCGAACCAAAGAGGATCTCCATGAATGGATTGATGATGGAGCAGCCGTTGCTGATTTCGACGCTGCTCACCCACGCGGAGCGCCATCACGGCGAGCAGGAAATCGTCTCGCGCCGGGTCGAGGGCGACCTCCACCGCACCACCTACCGCGAACTCGCCGAGCGCTCGCGCCGCCTGGCCAACGCCCTGGCGGCGCACGGCATCGGCGAGAGCGACCGCGTCGCCACGCTGGCCTGGAACGGCTACCGCCACATGGAGCTGTACTACGCCGTCTCCGGGTCGGGCGCCGTGCTGCACACGCTGAATCCGCGCCTGCACCCCGACCAGGTGGTCTGGATTGCCGACCATGCGGAAGACCAGGTGCTGTTCTTCGATCTGACCTTCCTGCCCCTGGTCGAGGCGATCGCCTCGCGCGTGTCGACGATTAAGGCCTTCGTGGCGATGACCGACCGGGCGCACATGCCGGTGTCGTCGAAGCTGCCCCACCTGCTCTGCTACGAAGAGCTGGTCGAGGCGCAGTCGGCCGACTTCGCCTGGCCCACCTTCGACGAGAAGCGCGCTTCGTCGCTGTGCTACACCTCGGGCACGACCGGCCATCCGAAGGGCGCGCTCTACAGCCATCGCTCGACACTGCTGCACACCTACGCCGCGGCGCTGCCCGATGCCCTGAACTGCTCGGCCAACGACGTCATCCTTCCGGTCGTCCCGATGTTCCATGTCAACGCCTGGGGCTTGCCGTACGTAGCATGCATGGTCGGCGCGAAGCTGGTGTTTCCCGGCCCCTGGCTCGACGGCAAATCGCTGCATGACTTGTTCGAGGCCGAAGGGGTGACCATGTCGGCCGGGGTGCCCACCGTCTGGCAGGGTCTGCTGGCGCATGTGGAGGGCCAGGGCCTGCAGTTCAGCACGATGCGCCGCACGGTCATCGGCGGCTCGGCCTGTCCGCCGGCGATGATGCGCGCCTTCCAGGAGCGCTACGACGTCCAGGTGCTGCACGCCTGGGGAATGACCGAGATGAGCCCGGTGGGTACGGTCTGCACCTTGAAGCCGGGGCAGCAGGCACTCGACACCGAGGCACGCCTGGCCATCCAGGCCAAGCAGGGACGCTCGGTGTTCGGTGTCGACATGAAGATCGTCGGCGCGGACGGCGAGGAACTGCCGCGCGACGGCATCTCGGCCGGCGAGCTGATGGTGCGCGGCCCGTGGATCATCTCGAACTACTTCAAGGGGGAGGGCGAGGGTCCGCTGGTCGACGGCTGGTTCCCCACCGGCGACGTCTCGACCATCGACGCCGACGGATTCATGCAGATCACCGACCGCAGCAAGGACGTGATCAAGTCGGGCGGCGAGTGGATCGGTTCCATCGACCTGGAGAACATCGCCATGGCCCATCCGGCCGTCGCGATGGCGGCCTGCATTGCGGCTCGCCATCCGAAGTGGGACGAGCGCCCGCTGCTGGTGGTGACCCGGAAGCCGGGAGCGACCTTGACGCGCGACGAGCTGATCGGGTTCTACGACGGCCGCATCGCCAGGTGGTGGACCCCGGACGACGTGGTGTTCGTCGATCACATTCCGCTCGGACCGACAGGCAAGGTGCAGAAGAACAAGCTGCGCGAAGCGTTCCAGGACCACCTGCTGGCTGTGGCCTGAAACGCCGTTGCGCGACCTCGCCACGCTCGGCTCGAAGCCGGTGGCAACGATGCTCGGCGAGAGCGAATTTCTCGTCATACTGGTGCTCGCGCGGTTGCGCTGGGCGCCCTGACCCCAGACACAAGGAGACTGATCATGAAGTCGAAGAAGGCAATGCGGCATATTGCACGCGCCGCGTCCCTCGCAAGCGTTGCGGCGATCTGCCTGGCAGCATCGATGGCTCACGCCGATGCGCCGAAATGGCCCGACAAGACGGTGCGCATCATCGCCGCCGGCCCCGCCGGAGGTTCGGCGGACATCATCGCCCGGCTGCTGGCCGACAACCTGTCGAAGGAGACCGGCCAGGCGGTAGTCGTCGACCCCAGGCCCGGAGCCGGAGGCGTGCTCGCGGTGAACGAGCTCTCGCAGGCCCCGCATGACGGCTATACCGTGCTCGTCGCGGTGAATTCGCTGGTCAGCGAGATTCCGCACATCGTCAAGTTGCGCGTCGACATGGCGACCGAGATCAAGCCGGTGGCCGAGCTCAGCCGCGGCGGCTTGGTGCTGGTCGGTTCGCCTTCGGTGCCGGCCAAGAACTTCGGCGAGCTGATGACGTGGGTCAAGACCCATCCCGGCACGGTCAACTACGCCTCCTACACGGCGGGCACGCTCTCCCATGTGATGGGGCTCCAGCTGAACAAGGCGGCGGGGATCGACATGACCCACGTGGGCTACAAGGGCTCGACGCCTGCGCTGACCGATGTGATGGGCGGCCACGTGCCGCTGATGTTCGACGCCATGCCGAGCTCGCTGCCGCTCGTCAAGGCCGGCAAGATCAAGGCATTCGCGGTGAGTACGCCCAAGCGCTCGGCGTTGCTGCCCGATGTGCCGACCTTCACCGAGCTGGGCTATCCGCAGCTCGAGGCCACGGGTTGGATGGGCCTGTGGGTCAAGCCGGACGTGCCCGCGGCGCAGCAGGCCAAGGTCCGCGAAGCCGCCCTCAGGGTGCTGGCATTGCCCGCGGTGCGCGAGCGGCTGCAGGACATCGGCTTCGAGGCCGGCCAGCCGCGCAGCCCCGAGGAACTGACGAAGTCCCTGAGCGCGGACTATCAGCGCATGGGTGCGGTGCTCAAGTCGATCGACTTCAAGCCCGAGTAGGGCCGGACAGCGCAGCCGGCGCCGCCACCCGGCGTCAGCTCTCCCAGCCGGCGTCGCTGATGTGCCTGGCGTAGACGGCCAGCACGATGCGCTCGGAGTGCACCAGGTAGTCGTTGAGCGCGGCGGCGGCGCCGGCATAGTCGCCGGCTTCCGCCAGCTCCAGGATCTTCACGTTCATGTCCACATACGGGGCGTGCAGGAACTCGGGATCGCGCAACAGCCCGAATGCCAGCCGCAAMTCGGCCAGCACCGGTTCGAACAGCAGGTTGAGCCGCTCGCTGTCGGCCAGCTCGACGATGGCCATGTGGAAAGCCATGTTGGCGGTGCCCACGCCCAGCCAGTCGCCACCGGAGCGGCAGCGCAGCGAAGTCTCCACCGCCT
Organism: Variovorax sp. P1_H12_2; assembly: GCF_056405335.1. Taxonomy (NCBI): domain Bacteria; kingdom Pseudomonadati; phylum Pseudomonadota; class Betaproteobacteria; order Burkholderiales; family Comamonadaceae; genus Variovorax; species Variovorax sp. P1_H12_2. The sequence goes on along the minus strand of NZ_JBFUCI010000002.1, from coordinate 34,539 downwards.
CGCGCATCTTCTTCTTGGCCGGATGGCGCGGATAGGCCTGCGCGAGCGCCTGGCACTCGATCAGCCGGCGCACCCGGTAGATGTCGATGATCGACGCGATGCTGGGGATGGCCACGAACACCCCGCGATTGGGCGCGTGCTTGACCAGCCCGTCCTTGGTCAGCATGCGGAACACCTCGCGCAGCGTGTTGCGCGAAATCCCCAGGCTGTCGCTCAGTGCCTGCTCCGACAGCCGCTGGCCCGGCGAGAACTCACCCTGGGTGATCTTCAGGCGCAGCTGTTCGGCCATCCGCTCGCTGAGGGTCTGGACGGCGGGGGAGGGGGGCGTGACAAGGCTCATTTGTTCACGGTTGTAGCAGATCTAGCCCCCCGCTTTCTCCCGTTTGCTCAACGAAATCCGGGTTTCTACCTATGAATTGGCATGCAACTTGCGAGCAATTTTGTCTGAATTGTTGAACAATCCATGCCAGTTGACTCAATCTAATTCTTGATCTGTTGAGTCAACCACCTTTCATTCAGGAGTAACCGCCTTGCCTACCGACATCAACCTGTGGCCCTTGCTCGGGGTCGCCGTCATCATCGCGGGGTTCATCCTGCGCTTCAATCCGATGCTGGTCGTGATCGTCACGGCCGTCGTCACCGCCTTTGCCGCGAACTTCCCGGTCGACAAGATCCTGGCGACGATCGGCACCGGCTTCATCAAGACGCGCAACCTGCCGCTGATCATCCTGCTGCCGCTGGCGGTGATCGGCCTGCTGGAGCGCCACGGGCTGCGCCAGCATGCCCAGAACTGGATCAGCACCATCAAGTCCGCGACGGTCGGCCGGCTGCTGATCGTCTACCTGGGCGCGCGGCAGCTGACGGCCGCGATCGGCCTCACCAGCCTGGGAGGCCATCCGCAGATGGTGCGGCCGCTGCTGGCCCCGATGGCCGAGGGTGCGGCCGAGGCGCGCTACGGCAAGCTGCCCGATCGCATCCGGCACAAGCTGCGCGCCTACGCCGCGGCCACCGACAACGTGGGTCTCTTCTTCGGGGAAGACATCTTCGTGGCCTTCGGCGCCATCGTGCTCATGACCACCTTCCTGCGCGAGGCCGGCATCGACGTCGAGCCGATCCATGTAGCGCTGTGGGGCCTTCCGACCGCCACCTGCGCCTTCGTGATCCACGCCTGGCGCCTGCGCCGGCTGGACCGGATGCTGGCGCGCGAACTCGGCGGCGATGCGCCCGCGCCAGCCACCGATGACGCCGTTGCAGTGAAGGGTGCCTGATCATGACGCTCTCCATCGCTCATCTCTACTATCTGGTCGGCGCCATCCTCGCCATCACCGCGGTGATGACGCTCAGGGACCGGCAGCATCCCAAGCGCTATTCGAGCGCCTTCTTCTGGGGCCTGTATTCCCTGGTGTTCCTCATCGGCGACCAGGTGCCGCCGGTCTGGGTCGGCGTCGGTGTCGTGGTCATGGCGCTGATCGCCGCCTTCGGCGGCGTCGGCGTGGGCCGCCACCGCGAACGCACCGCGGCGGAGTACGCGGCGAGCGCGCGGCGGCTGGGCAACAAGCTGTTCATGCCGGCGCTGGCGATTCCGCTGGTCACGATGGTCGGCACCCTCTCGGCCAAGTACCTCGTGTTCGGCGGCACGCCGTTGCTCGACCCGAAGAACACCACCCTGGTGAGCCTGGGCGTCGGCTGCATCGTCGCGCTGGCACTGGCCTGCAGGCTCACGAACGAAACGCCGGTGCAGGGCATCCGCGAATCGCGCCGCCTCACGGATGCGCTCGGCTGGGCGCTGGTGCTGCCGCAGATGCTCGGCATGCTCGGGCTGGTGTTCTCCGACGCGGGCGTGGGCAAGGCCGTCGCGCACATCACCACCAGCTACATCAACATGGACGTGCGCTTCTTCGCGGTGGTCGTGTACGTGGTCGGGATGGCGCTGTTCACGGTCATCATGGGCAACGGCTTCGCGGCCTTCCCGGTCATGACCGGCGGCGTCGGCGTGCCGATCCTGGTCGGCATGTACCACGGCAACCCGGCGGTGATGGCGGCCATCGGCATGCTCTCGGGCTACTGCGGCACGCTGCTGACGCCGATGGCCGCCAATTTCAACATCGTGCCCGCGGCGCTGCTGGAACTGCCCGACAAGAACGCCGTGATCCGCGCCCAGGTGCCCACCGCGCTCGCGCTGCTCACCTGCAACGTGTTCCTGCTGTACTTCCTGATGTTCCGCTGAGGGCGCCGCGATGAAGATGGACCTCAACAGCGACCTCGGCGAGAGTCTGGGCGCCTGGCGCATGGGCGACGACGCGGCGATGCTCGGCATCGTGAGCAGCGCCAACGTGGCCTGCGGCTTCCATGCCGGCGACGCGGCCGGCATCCTGCAGACGCTGCGGCGCGCGCAGGCGCTCGGCGTGGCGGTCGGCGCCCACGTGGCCTACCCCGACCTGGCCGGCTTCGGCCGGCGCAACATGGACGTGGCCAGCGCCGACCTGGTGGCCGACGTGATCTACCAGATCGGTGCGCTCCAGGGCCTTGCGACCGCCGCGGGCACCGCGGTGCGCTACGTCAAGCCGCACGGCGCGCTCTACAACACCATCGCGCACGACGAGCGCCAGGCGCGCGATGTCATCGCCGCCATCTTGGCGATCGATGCCGGGCTGGCCCTGGTCGGGCTGGCCGGCTCGCCGCTGCTCGGCTGGGCCGAGGCGAGCGGGCTGCGCACCGTCGCCGAAGCCTTCGCCGACCGCGCCTACATGCCGGACGGATCGCTGGTGTCGCGCCGCGAGAAGGGCGCCGTGCTGCACGACCCGGAGGTGGTCGCGGCGCGCATGCTTCGGCTGGCGACCGAGGGCGTGGTCGAGGCCATCGACGGCAGCACGGTGCGCGTCCAGGCCGATTCGATCTGCGTGCACGGCGACAGCCCCGGCGCGGTCGAGATGGCGCGCCAGGTGCGCGGCCTGTTAGAGCGTTCGGGCGTGGTCATCGGCTCCTTCGTCGATCCGGCAGTGGTCGAAGGAGCGCGGGGATGATGCGTTTCCTGCCTGTCAACCTGAATGCGCTGCTGGTCGAACTCGACGACCTGGCGCAGACCCTGGCCCTGCTCGCATCGCTGCAGGCCGAGCCCATCGCCGGCATCGAGGAACTGGTGCCTGCGGCCCGCACGATCCTGGTCCGCTTTCGCCCCACGGYGGTGACGCCAGACCAGCTCGCCGACCAGATCGGCGGCCGCAGCCTGCATGCGACGGTCGAGCGCGCGGCCACGCGGGTCGAGATCCCGGTCGACTACCAGGGCGAGGATCTCTACGAGGTGGCGCAGCTGCTGGGCATCTCGCGCGAGGAAGTGATCCGCCGCCACACCGGCAGCGACTACATGGTCGCCTTCACCGGCTTCGCGCCGGGCTTCGCCTACCTGAGCGGCGGGCACCCCAGCCTGAACGTGCCGCGCCGCGCAACGCCGCGCACCCGCATCCCGGCCGGCGCCGTCGGACTGGCGGGCCCCTTCAGCGGCGTCTATCCGCAGGCCAGCCCGGGCGGCTGGCAGATCATCGGCGTGACCGCCACGCCCATGTGGGACCTGGGCCGCGAGGTTCCGGCGCTGCTGCAGCCGGGCTTCAAGGTGCGCTTCGTCGATGTGTCCGGACAGCGCCCGTCGGCCTCGCCGGCGCCCCGGCGGATCGCACCCGCCGAACCGGTCGCGGCTGCGCCGCCGGCAGGCGCCGCGCTCCAGATCCGGGCCACCGGGCTGCAGGCGCTGTTCCAGGATCGGGGCCGGCACGGCCAGGCCGGGCAGGGCGTGTCGGCTTCGGGTGCGATGGACCAGGGCGCCCTGCGCGCGGCCAACCGACTGGTCGGCAATCCGGCTGACGCGGCCTGCGTGGAGCTCGTGTATGGCGGGTTCCAGTTCGTCTGCCGCGGCGACGCCGTGATGGCCGTCACCGGTGCCGATGCGCCGGTTCGCCTCGTTACCGCGGATGGCACGACGCTGAACATGCGCCGCCACGAAGCCTTCGCGCTGGCCGACGGCGATACCGTGACGCTCGGCGAACCGGCCGCGGGCATCCGCTCCTACGTCGCGGTGCGCGGCGGCTTCGACCTGGCGCCGGTGCTCGGCAGTTGTTCGACCGACACGCTCGCCCACGTCGGTCCGCCGCCGATCCAGGCCGGCGACGTGCTGCCCGTTCGCGCGGTCGAGCGCGGCGCCGTGGTCGGCCTGCCCGGGCAACCCCCCGCCGATCTGCCCACCGCACGGGACGTTGTCGTGCTCGACGTGGTGATGGGCCCGCGAACCGACTGGTTCACGCCCGAGGCGGTCGCGCTGCTGGCGAGCCAGCTCTGGACCGTCACGCCGCAGTCCAATCGCGTCGGGCTGCGGCTGGCGGGCGAACAGGCGCTGGCGCGCGCCAAGCCCGGCGAGCTGCCGAGCGAGGGCACGGCGCTGGGCGCCATCCAGGTGCCGCCGAGCGGGCAGCCCGTGCTGTTCCTGGCCGACCATCCGTTGACCGGCGGCTATCCGGTGATCGGCGCCGTGGCGCCGCACCACCTCGACCGCGCCGGGCAGATCCCGATCGGCGCCAGCGTGCGCTTCAACCCGATCCGCGCCTTCCATCCGACCACCCGCTCCGTCCTGCGAGAGACCCCATGAAAAAAGTCCTGATTGCCAACCGCGGCGAGATCGCCGTGCGCATCGTGCGCGCCTGTGCCGACTACGGCGTGCAGTCGGTCGCCGTGTACGCCGATGCCGACCTCGACGCGATGCATGCGCGCATGGCCGACGAGGCGTATGGCCTCGACGGCCAGCGCCCGGCCGACACCTACCTCAACATCGACAAGCTGCTGACCGTGGCCGCGCGCTGCGGCGCCGACGCGGTGCACCCGGGCTACGGCTTCCTGTCGGAGAACGCGGGCTTCGCGCGCGCCGTCATCGGCGCCGGGCTGGCCTGGATCGGCCCGCCGCCTGCCGCCATCGAGGCGCTGGGCGACAAGGTGCAGGCCCGCAAGATCGCGCTGCAGGCCGGCGCGCCGCTGGTCGCGGGCACCTCGGACCCCGTGCGCGACGCGCAGGAGGTCGTGGCCTTCGCCGAGAAGAACGGCCTGCCGATCGCCATCAAGGCGGCCTTCGGCGGCGGCGGGCGCGGGCTCAAGGTCGCCTGGCGCCTCGACGAGGTCGCCGACCTGTACGAATCGGCCGTGCGCGAGGCCGTCGCCGCATTCGGCCGCGGCGAGTGTTTCGTCGAGCAGTTCCTCGACCGTCCGCGCCATGTCGAGGCGCAGGTGATCGCCGACACGCACGGGCACGTGGTCGTGCTCGGCACGCGCGACTGCTCGCTGCAGCGGCGCAACCAGAAACTGGTGGAAGAGGCGCCCGCGCCCTTCCTCAGCGACGCGCAGCGCGAGCGCATTCACCAGGCCGCGCGCGATGTCTGCATGCGCGCCGGCTACGTCGGTGCCGGAACGGTGGAGTTCCTGCTCAGCCCCTCGGGCACGATCTCCTTCCTGGAGGTCAACACGCGCCTGCAGGTGGAGCATCCGGTGACCGAGGAGACCACGGGCATCGACCTGGTGGTCGAACAGCTGCGCATTGCCGACGGCCTGCCGCTGTCGATCACCGAGACGCCGGTGCCGCGCGGCCACGCCTTCGAGTTCCGCATCAACGCCGAAGACGTCGGCCGCGGCTTCCTGCCCGCGCCCGGCCCGGTGCGCGTGTTCGAAGCGCCATCGGGCCCGGGCGTGCGCGTCGACACCGGCGTGCAGTCGGGCTCGACGGTGCCGGGCACTTTCGATTCGCTGATGGCCAAGCTGGTCGTCACCGGCGCCACGCGCGCGCAGGCGATCGCCCGCGCCCGGCGTGCGCTCAAGGAGTTCCGCATCGAAGGCGTGCCCTCGGTCCTGCCGTTCCACCGCGCGGTGATGGAGCACGCCGACTTCGTCTCCGCCGAGGCCTTCAAGGTGCACACCCGCTGGATCGAGACGGATTTCGCGAATGTGCTGGCCGCGGCGGTGCGACCCGAGCCGCTGGCGGAGGTCTCGCTGGTGCGCACGGCGGTGGAAATCGATGGCCGCCGGATGGYGCTGGGCCTGCCGGCCGAACTGTTGCGCGGGCTGTCTTCGGCCGCGGGCAGCGGCGCAGCGAGCGAGGGCGCCGCGGCTTCGGCGGTGGCCGACCCTGCCGCGGTCGCCGCGCCGATCTCCGGCACCCTGCAATCGTGGGCGGTGGCCGACGGCGACACTGTCGCAGCCGGCGACACGATCGGCTCGATGGAGGCCATGAAGATGGAAATGCAGGTCAAGGCGCACCGCCCGGGGCGCATCGCGCTCCAGGCGGAACAGGGCGCCTACGTCGCGGCGGGGACGGGCATCGCGGAGATCCGCTGAGCAACAAGGGGCGCTGGCGCGCGTGCCCGTTCGAGCTGCCGCCACCGTTTGGAAGCGGGGACGGCGGTTTCAGTAAACCGCAACCTTCAGGGAGGCCAACATGGCCAAGTCTGCTCGCGCGATCGCGCATTCTCCGAGGATCGCCAAGTCAATCAAACCCCCATCGGTCGCTGCGAAGCGGCGCCGCGCGCCAGTCGCCAAACAAGAGGCGCCAGAGCCGCCTGAGTCGGCAATGACGAACTTCTCGGAAGTCGAGGATGCATTCTGCAACTTGGCTGATTCGTACCGTGCCTACGAGTGCCTGCAGAGCTTTCTGTCGCCTCGCTACCCCCTGAGAGGTGCCGAAGAATTTCACATCGAGCCGACCGAGCTGCGGGGCTTGGTGACTGTCCTCAATGCGGACATGGATCGCCAGCTGCAGGCGTTGAGGGGTGCGATCAGAGGGGTGCGGGAGAAGATTGAGGCGAGGGTGCCCGATCGGTCGTGAGGTGGGCGGAGCCGCGGGGAGGGCGGCTCCGATATGTCTGCTGAAGACTGTTTGCTGTCCTTCGAATTTGGCGGCCGAACGACGGCGGTCGCCGAAACCTGACCTTGGCCCTTTCTTTGACGAACGGCCGGTCTACTTTTGAACCCGACTTCGCCGACGTCGTTTAGGAAGTTCGAGTTCCACGCCAGCGTCGGATCGCGGGCAGCAATGGACGACCAGGTCGACATCGCGCATGAACGGCTGCTTCCGCAAGTCGCCAACCAACGCTCCGGGCCCATTGCTGTCCGTCGGCATTGTCCGCTCAACAATAGGTATKCGGGCGGAAGCGGTCATCCAGTTCCCGCAGCGGCTATATTGCAACAACCGTTGCCTTTCGCCGAGCGAAACGTTGGTGTCCGTGCGCTTGGCAGTCAAGAAATTGGCACTACGATGAGTGCTTCAGCGACGACCCGCCCATGCTCATACGTATCGACGAGGACATCACATTCCGCAAGCTCGAGATCCTCCTGAGCTTCATGGAGACGGGCAATCTTGCGCGCGCCGCAGAACGGCTGGACATCAGCACGGTGAGCGTCCACCGGGCGCTCCACTCGCTGGAAACAGGCCTGCGGTGCGCCTTGTTTCGCCACGAAGGCCGCAACCTGCATCCCACAGAAGCCGCGCAAGCACTGGCCGAGGCAGCGCGCGATGTACTGCGCACGATGTCCGACGGGATACGCGCGACGCGCGAACTCGCCGGCTATTCGGCTGACCGGATTCGAATTGGTTCGCTGTATTCTCTGAGCAGCCGCACGGTGCCAACGATCGTGATGGGAATGAAAGTCCGAAAGCCTGAACTGCAGTTGGAACTGGTGCTCGGCTCCAATGCCGACCTGCTTCAGCGGCTGCGCGATGGCGTGGTCGATGCAGCGCTGATCGGCGCGCCCGAAGGCGCGGCCGACGTGGAATCGGAGTTGCTGTTCGAGGACGACATCTTCTTCGCTGCGCCGACCGGCTCGCGGTACGGGGAAATGCAGGAGGTTGACTTGAGCGCGTGCGCCGGCGAGCGCTTCGTTAGCCTGGGCGAAGGCTTCGTGACCTACACCGGCTTTCAAGAATCGTTTCGCATTGCCGGCTTCACGCCCAATGTGGTCATGAAAACCGGCGACATTTTTTCGTTGATGAACCTGGTCAGTGGCGGCATCGGCTACACGCTGTTGCCGGGCCGCGTGCGCAGCGTGATGCCGCAGCGGGTGCAGCTGATTCCCCTGCAGCAGCGCTACCTCATGCGCCAGAAGATCTGCGTCAGCTTCTTGCGCACGCGCGAGCGCGATCCGAACCTGCTGGCGCTGCTGGCGGTGTGCCGGATGGTCCGCGCCGACCTGTCGTAGCGCGCTGCGCTTCAGGGTTAACCCTCGATCGTTTCGCTCCACGCGGTTCTGCGCGCGGGTGGTTAATTGATCGAAGCCGGGGCCATCGGTACCTTTCGTCTCCAGGGAACAGCACTGAATCTGCCAAGCAGACAAGGCGCCAAGTTCCTCCGAGTTGCGCAGTCGCGCGGCGCGAACCAGGAGACAAACCCATGATCATCTACGGCACCGCGCTGTTGGCAATCTGCCATCTGCTCGGCATCTTCATCGGCGATCTGCTCGGGCAGGCGCTGGGCGTCAAGACCAACGTCGGCGGGGTCGGCATCGCGATGCTGCTGCTGATCTTCGCCCGCATCTACCTGCAGAAGAAAGACATGCTCCCCAAGCTCACGGAGTTGGGCGTGGAGTACTGGGGCGCGATGTACATCCCGGTGGTCGTCGCCATGGCGGCCCAGCAGGACATGGTCTCTGCACTGCGCGGCGGGCCAGTCGCGCTGCTGTCGGCATTTGCCGCGGTCGGCGTCTGCGCCGTCGTCATCTCGGTCATCAATCGCACGGAGCGCCCGGCCCATGAGCCGGTGGCCACCCCGACCCTGCACGACAACCCCTTGCTCGCCGAAGCGGAGTGAACACCATGCTCGAAATCCTTGAAAAAGCAGCGGCCCTGAACGGCCTCGTCACCGCCTTTGCCATCGTCGGCTTTGTCGTCCTGATCTCGGGACAAATCTCGAAACGCCTGACCTTTGGGCGCGTCCACGGCTCGGCCATTGCCATCGTGATCGGCCTCGCGCTCGCCTACTGGGGCGGCACGCAGACCGGCGGCCACAAGGGCCTGGCCGACATGTCGCTGTTCGGCGGCATCGGGTTGATGGGCGGCGCGATGCTGCGGGACTTTGCGATCGTCGCGACCGCCTTCGAAGTGCAGGCCACCGAGRCACGCAAGGCCGGAATGATCGGCGTCGTCGCGCTGGTGCTGGGCACGGTGCTGCCCTTCATCGTCGGTGCCGCGATCGCCTGGAGCTTCGGCTACTCGGATGCGGTGAGCATGACGACCATCGGCGCCGGCGCGGTGACCTACATCGTCGGACCGGTGACGGGCGCGGCGATCGGCGCCAGCCCGGACGTGATGGCGCTGAGCATCGCCACCGGCCTGGTCAAGGCCATCATCGTGATGGTCGGCACGCCGATCGCCGCGAAGTTCCTGGTGCTGAAGACGCCGCGCTCGGCGATGGTCTTCGGCGGCCTGGCCGGCACGGTGAGCGGCGTGTCCGCAGGCCTTGCCGCCACCGATCGCAAGCTGGTGCCCTACGGCGCGCTGGTCGCGACCTTCCACACCGGCCTCGGTTGCCTGCTGGGCCCGTCGCTGCTGTTCTTTGCAGTCAAAGCCATCGTGCATTGAGGTCAAACACTATGGATCGCATGAACTGGAACACCCGGACAGCCAACCGCACGGCGCGGCTGGCGCGGGTCTCTGAAGCGCTCGGGGCGCAACGCGTGGGCAAGGTCGTCGCGACCGAAGCGGTCGGCAAGCTGCTCGAAGCGGTGCTCGAACCCGGCGACCGCGTCTGCCTCGAAGGCAACAACCAGAAGCAAGCCGACTTCCTGGCGCACGCGCTGGTGGGGCTCGACCCGCAGCGTGTGCACGACCTGCACATGGTGCAGTCGGTGCTGGCGCTGCCGGAGCACCTGGACATCTTCGAGAACGGCATCGCCTCGCGGCTGGACTTCAGCTTCTCGGGGCCGCAGGGCGCGCGGCTGGCCAAGCTGGTGTCGGCCGGGCGCATCGAGATCGGTGCGATCCATACCTACCTGGAATTATTTGCTCGCTACTTTGTCGACCTGACGCCGAAGGTGGCGCTGGTCGCGGCGCAGGCGGCCGATGCCGAGGGCAACCTCTACACCGGCCCCAACACCGAAGACACGCCGGCCATCGTCGAGGCGACGGCCTTCTCGGGCGGCATCGTCATAGCGCAGGTCAACGAGATGGTCGATGGCAAGACGACCACGCTTCCGCGCATCGACATCCCGGCCGACTGGGTCAGCTTCGTCGTGAAAGCGCCCCGCCCCAACTTCATCGAGCCGCTGTTTACGCGCGACCCGGCGCAGATCAGCGAGATCCAGGTGCTGATGGCGATGATGGCCATCAAGGGCATCTACGGCGAGTACGGCGTGCAGCGGCTGAACCACGGCATCGGCTTCGACACGGCGGCGATCGAACTGCTGCTGCCGACATACGGCGAATCGCTCGGGCTCAAGGGGAAGATCGCAAAGCACTGGGCACTGAACCCGCATCCTGCATTGATCCCGGCCATCGAGGCAGGGTGGGTCGAGTCGGTGCATTCCTTCGGCTCGGAGCTGGGCATGGAGGACTACATCCGGGCGCGCTCCGATGTGTTCTTCACCGGCCCGGATGGCAGCCTGCGCAGCAACCGCGCCTTCTGCCAGGCGGCGGGCCACTACGCCTGCGACCTGTTTATCGGCTCGACCTTGCAGATGGACCTCGATGGCAACAGTTCGACCGCGACATTGGGCCGCATCTCCGGCTTCGGCGGCGCGCCCAACATGGGCGCCGATGCACGGGGGCGGCGTCACTCCAGTCCCGCGTGGCTCAAGGCCGGCCGCGAGGCGCGCGCGGGACGCACTGGCGCCGCCGGCACGCCGCGCGGACAGAAACTGGTGGTGCAGATGGTCGAGACCTTTCGCGAGCACATGCAGCCGGCTTTCGTCGACCGTCTGGATGCGTGGACGCTGCAGGAGCAGGCTGGCATGGAGCTACCTCCCATCATGATCTACGGCGACGACGTGACGCACATCCTCACCGAGGAAGGCATCGCGAACCTGCTGATGTGCCGCAGCGACGAGGAGCGGGAGCAGGCGATCCGCGGTGTCGCCGGCTACACGACCGTGGGGCTGGGCCGCGACAAGCGCGCCGTGGAAAACCTGCGCGACCGCGGCGTGATCAGGCGTCCCCAGGACCTCGGCATCGACCCGCGCGATGCCACGCGCAATCTGCTGGCCGCACGCAGCATGCGCGACCTGGTGCGCGCATCGGGCGGGCTGTACCAGCCGCCCAAGCGCTTCCGCAACTGGTAAGGAGCATCAAACATGAGCGACATTCCCGCAGGGATCGAAACCCTGGACTTCTCTTTCTCAGGTGGCTATCGTGTTGCCGCCTTCGCACCGGTGCTCGTTGGCGTGGTGGGCTCGGGCAATCTCGAAGTGATGCTCGAAGCCGCTGCCGGCAATGGTTGCGCGGTACGCGTCGAAACCTCGGCGCGCGGCTTCGGCCCGATCTGGCAGGCGGTAGCCGACGACTTTTTTGCGCGGCACCCGATCGGCGGCGTGCGCGTTTCGATCAACGACATGGGCGCCACGCCCGCAGTGGTCAGCCTGCGCCTGGACCAGGCCGTGGCCGAACTGCCGCAAGGAGCATCCACATGATCAGCTTTGCCGAATGTTCAGCGCGTGAGCGACTTGCCTTGCTCCTCGACAAGGGCACATTTCATGAATGGATTCCGCCGGCCGAGCGGTTGACCAGCCCGCACCTTGCGCAGCTCGGCGTGCCGTCGGCGTTTGACGACGGCGTGGCCATCGGACGCGCGAAGCTTGACGGACACGAGGTGTTCGTCGCCGCGCAGGAAGGCGCCTTCATGGGCGGCGGCGTTGGCGAGGTGCATGGCGCCAAGCTCGTCGGCCTGCTGCAACGCGCATTGCGAGACAAGCCGGAAGCGGTGCTGCTGCTGGCCGAGTCGGGGGGTGTGCGCCTGCACGAAGCAAACGCCGGTCTCATTGCGGTGTCAGAGGTGATGCGCGCCGTGCTCGACGTGCGCACCGCCGGCATCCCGGTGGTCGTGCTCATCGGCGGCGCCAACGGATGCTTCGGCGGCATGGGCATCGTGGCGCGCTGCGCCGACTTCATCGTGATGAGCGATGTCGGGCGGCTCGCCATGTCGGGCCCCGAAGTCATCGAGGCCTCGCACGGCGTGGAGGAGTACGACTCGCGCGACCGTGCCTTGGTATGGCGCACCAGCGGCGGCAAGCATCGCTGGCTCATCGGAGATTGCGACGCGCTGGTCGAGGACGATGTGCAGGCGTTTCGCTCGGCGGCCATCGCCGCGTTGAAGGCGTCGAGGCCGGTGACGCTCGAAGGGCTCGAAGCCGAGCACGCATTGCTCGACATGCGCCTGCACATGCTGCCATCCGACACCGAGGGCGTCGATGCGGCAACCTGGCTGTGGCGCGAACTCGGCATCGACAAGCCCGAGCGCGTGCCCGAACTGAATGTAGACGCGGTGCGCGCACTGCGCGTCGTCGCATGACAACGAGGCAAACGACCATGAACTGGAACCAACTCGCGACCCAGCTTTTCGGGTCTTTCCACGGGATGCGCGCGGCGGGCGATTTCCTGCAAGGCGATGTGATGTTCGAAGGCCGGCCCATCACGGTCGTCGGCACCACGAACCATGCGCCGATCGGCGTCGCACTGGCGCTGGAGCAGGCGCGTGTGATCCTCGACACGATCGCGCAGCATCCTGGCCGGCCGATCCTGCTGTTCATCGACACGCAGGGCCAGCAGCTGCGTCGACGTGACGAGACGCTTGGCATCAACCGCGCGATGGCGCACCTGGGAATGTGCATCGACCTGGCCCGGCGACAGGGTCATCCGGTGATCGGGCTGGTGTACGACCAGGCGTTGTCGGGCGGCTTCATCACCTCGGGGCTGATCGCCGACGGCTGCTATGCGCTGCCCGAAGCGGAGATCCGCGTGATGCGCATTCCCGCGATGGCGCGGGTGACCAAGCTGTCCGAAGAAAAGCTCACGGCCTTGTCGGAATCGAACCCGGTGTTTGCGCCGGGCGTGCGCAACTACGTGGCAATGGGTGGCGTCCGTGCCTTGTGGGACGGTGACCTCCATGCCGCGCTGCGCGATGCGCTGGGCAACACGCCCGTTGAAGACGCGCGCGCRAAGGACGGGGCCGAACGCGGTGGGCGCAAGCTGGCGGCGTCTGTCGTGCAGCGCGTGCTGGCAGCGGCCTGAAGGCAGGACGCGCCATGGAATCGCTGCGCAGACATCGACTCGCCCGGCTTTCCAATGAAGGCTGGGCCACCGTGTTGGACCGGCCTTGGGATGCGCAGGCCCGAGAGTGTCTGGCGCACTGGGCCGCACATCAATGGCCATTGGTAGTGACGCGGCAACCGCTTGACGCGGGCGCCTGCGGCCTCATCGCCATGGGCTTGCCGGCGCCGACGCGCTGGGCGCGCCGCCGGCTGGCATTGCAGGTACCACGCTCATCCGTGACGGGCTTCGAGGAGTTTCCGTTGCTTGTCGACGTGTTGCCGCTCTTGCCGCTGCCAGCGCGCGTCGCTGCCGGAAAACTGCAGGCTGCGCTTGCGGATTGCGGCGCGACCCCGTACGTCTACGGCAGCTTTGGCTGGCAGGCGCTGAGCGGCCTGGATCACGTGCGGCCGGGTTCCGACCTGGACGTGTGGGTGGCGGTGGACGATGCCGCGCACGCGGATGCCGTCGCCGCTCGCCTGCGCTGCTTTGGCGCCGAACGTCCGCGGCTGGACGGGGAGCTGATGTTTGCCGACGGCACGGCTGTCGCGTGGCGCGAGTGGTCGGACTGGCGCGCGGCACGCACGCGCTCTGTCATGGTCAAGCGGCTCACGGGCACAGCCTTGCAGCACGACACGTCGTGGTGCGCAACCATTCGGAATGCGAAGTGGGCAGCATGAACGCCGCGGCCTTCTCGCATCAGCATTCTGCCGCGTCGCTCACGCCCGCCGCGATCGGCCGTGCCGCCACGCTCGCGTTGCACGACGAACTGGCGCTTGCGCCCAAGCCAGGCCTTGTCACGCTGGTCGACAACGGCAGCCATTCCGACATGGACGCGCACACTTTCATGCGCAGCCTGTTCGCGCTGCGCAGCTACTTTGTGCGGATCGCACATGCAGGCCACGCCGGGGCGGAATTCTCCGAGCTGGAGCGCTGCGGCATCGCCGCCGAGGCGCGCATGCTTGCTGCAACCAACGGCATCAACACGCATCGCGGCGCGATCTTCATGCTKGGCTTGATGTGCGCCGCGGCGGGTGCCGTTGCGCGCGAATGCAATGGTGCGATGGATCCCTCGCGATTGCGCGATGCGCTGCATCGGCATTGGGGCGAGGCGCTGGCGGTACGCAGCCAACGCGTCCCGACGCTGCCCGGCGGCATCGCCACACGGCGGCTGGGCTTGCGAGGTGCGTCGCAGGAGGCGGCCTTGGGTTTTCCGGTGTTGTTCGATGTTGCGGTGCCCGCCCTGGCGCGAGGGCTTGCACGCGGGCAGTCGCCGCAGTTGGCTCGACTCGACACCTTGTTCCACGTGATGGCCGTGCTGGACGACAGCAACCTTGCGCATCGCGGTGGACTTGCAGGACTGCGTTACGCACAGGACGCGGCACGCCAGTTCATTGAGCAAGGGGGAGTCTCCAGGCGCGGCGGACTCGCACACGCATACGCCATCGCCGATGATTTCGTCACCCGGCGCCTGTCGCCCGGTGGCGCTGCCGACACCTTGGCCGCGGCGTGCTGGGTCACGCGCATTTGTTTTTCGGCATGACCTTCGCGCTGATCTTCTCCGGTCAAGGCAACCAGCATGCGGCCATGCTGCCCTGGCTCGCCGACGATGAGCGCGTGGGCGAGATGCGCGCACGGCTCGGTGTCGACGACTGGCGTCGCAGCCTTGCGGACCCGGCCTGGGCAGCCAACAACGCCAACGCGCAGACGCTGCTGACCGGCTTGGCGCTGGCCGCGTGGGGCCAACTGGCGCCGATGGTCCCGGCGCCTGCGGTGGTCGCTGGCTACAGCGTCGGTGAACTCGCCGCCTTCAGCGCGGCGGGCGTTTTCGACAGCGGCACCGCGACGGCCCTTGCGCCCTTGCGCGCCGCGGACATGGACAGCAGTGCCGCGCGCATGCCCGGCGGCCTGCTCGCCATCACCGGCCTTGCGCAACGCGCGCTGGAGGGAATACTCGCCGACTCGAGCCTGTCGATTGCGATCCGCAACGGCATCGAAAGCGTCGTGCTCGGCGGCCCCGTGGCGGCGCTGGAACAAGCGCAGCGCATCGCGGCGGCCGAGGGCGGGCAATGCACCCGCCTGAAGGTCAACGTCGCATCCCACACGCCATGGATGCGGGACGCGGCGGAACGCTTCGCGCAAACGCTCGCTGAAGTGCCCTTCCATCCGCCGCGCGTCGTGTTGTTCAGCAACGCGGCCGACCGCATTCACAGTGCAGGCGCGGCCAGATCGGCGCTGGCCGCGCAAATCGCGCAGACGGTGCGCTGGGACGAGTGCATGGAAAACATTGCCGCGCGCCAGGTGCGCTGCGTGCTGGAGATCGGCCCGGGTCAGGCGCTCACGCGCATGTGGAGCCAGCGCCACCCCCACATTCCCGCACGCGCCTGCGACGACTTCCGAAGTGCTGCCGCGGTCGCCAACTGGCTGCGGGCGCATGCAGACCCCTGAATTCCCATCCCCCCGTTTTGACCCGAGACTAAGGACGAGACCATGAGCAACCACGAAGCAATCATCCATCCGGTTCCCGAAGCCGTCATGCAAGGCGCCCACGTCCGCGGCATGGCCGCCTACCAGGCGCTGGTCGCCGAGGCCGATGCCGACCACGGTGCGTACTGGGCCCGGCTTGCGCGAGAGTTCGTGACGTGGAAGACGCCTTTCACGCGTTCGCTCGATGAGCGCCAGGCACCGTTTTTCAAGTGGTTCGAAGACGGCACGCTGAACGTCTCGTACAACTGCCTCGACCGCCAGGTGGAGCGTGGCCTGGGCGACAAGGTCGCAATCATCTTCGAGGCCGATGATGGCCGGGTAACCCGCGTCAGCTACAGCGAGCTGCTGGCGCGCACCTGTCGCCTCGCGAATGCGCTGAAGGCGCGCGGCATCAAGAAGGGCGACCGCGTCGTCATCTACATGGCAATGAGCGTGGAAGGCGTGGTCGCAATGCAGGCCTGCGCGCGCATCGGCGCCACGCATTCGGTCGTGTTCGGCGGCTTCTCGGCGCAAAGCCTGCGCGACCGCATCGAAGGCGCCGGCGCGGCCATGGTGATCACCGCCGACGAGCAGGCGCGTGGCGGCAAGCAACTGCCACTCAAGGCCATCGTCGACGACGCCATCGCGCTGGGCGGCTGCGATTCGGTGAAGGACGTGATCGTCTATCGCCGCACCGGCGGCGACATTGCCTGGCATCCGGCGCGCGACCGCTGGATGTATGAAGAAACGCAAGGCCAGCCGGACGTGTGCGAGCCCGAATGGGTGGGCGCCGAGCATCCGCTGTTCCTGCTCTACACCTCCGGTTCGACCGGCAAGCCCAAGGGCGTGCAGCACTCGACGGGTGGCTACTWGCTGCACGCGGCGCTCACGACGAAGTGGACCTTTGACCTGAAGGACGACGACGTGTTCTGGTGCACCGCCGACATCGGATGGGTCACCGGCCACACCTACATCGCCTACGGCCCGCTCGCGCTGGGCGCGACCGAAGTGGTGTTCGAAGGCGTGCCGACATACCCCGACGCCGGCCGCTTCTGGAAGATGATCCAGGACCACAAGGTCACGGTCTTCTACACGGCGCCGACCGCCATCCGTTCGCTGATCAAGCAGGCCGACAGCAACGACGCAGTGCATCCGAAAAGCTACAACCTCTCGAGCCTGCGCATCCTCGGCTCCGTGGGCGAGCCGATCAATCCAGCCGCCTGGGATTGGTATCACCAGCATGTGGGAGGAGGGCGCTGCCCGATCGTCGACACTTTCTGGCAAACCGAAACCGGCGGCCACATGATCACGCCGCTGCCGGGCGCGACGCCACTGGTGCCGGGCTCGTGCACGCTGCCATTCCCCGGTATCGCCGCTGCCATCGTGGACGAGACCGGCAATGACGTACCGAACGGACAAGGCGGCATCCTGGTCGTGAAGAAGCCGTGGCCGAGCATGATCCGCACCATCTGGGGCGAAGCCGAGCGCTTCAAGAGCAGCTACTTTCCGCCAGAACTCAAGGGCTACTACCTGGCGGGCGATGGTGCGATCCGCGACGAGAAGACCGGCTACTACACCATCACCGGCCGCATCGACGACGTGCTCAATGTCTCAGGGCATCGCATGGGCACGATGGAGATCGAATCGGCATTGGTGTCATGCACTGACCTGGTCGCCGAAGCCGCGGTGGTCGGGCGGCCTGACAACACCACGGGCGAGGCGATCTGCGCATTCGTCGTGCTGAAGCGCGCCCGCCCGACAGGCGATGAGGCGAAGAGGATCGCCAGCGAACTGCGCAATTGGGTCGGCCGCGAGATCGGTCCGATTGCCAAGCCGAAGGAGATCCGATTCGGCGACAACCTGCCGAAGACGCGCAGCGGGAAGATCATGCGGCGCCTGCTGCGATCGCTGGCCAAAGACGAGGCGATCACGCAGGACACGTCGACGCTGGAGAACCCGGCTGTCCTTGCACAGTTGGCGGAAAAAAACTGACGCGGCTGCCAAATGGTGACGTTCAGGCTTTTGCTTCCACATGTCCGCAGCGCCAGGGGCAACGACATCGAGTATCTCGACGCTTCGTGCCCCGTGGGCGAGGTGGCCGCCGGCTCCTGCGGCGCAGGCACAGCCGATTTTCACATCCACCCGATGGAGCCGCGCAGCGCGCGGTGAGCGCGCGCGGGACCTTCCGAACCTTCCTCTCGCATCGAATGTCGGCTTACATTTAAAGCGGTCGTAGGTGGCGGATGAACGACCGGCTCCTCATGGCCGCGAGCACCAGTTCGCGGGCGTGCCTGGCAATTGACCTTCGGCGTGTTCGCCTGGTTAGCCAAGGACTGCTGTCGGCAAGCTTGGCGAACAGGCAGTCCCGGCCATGACCGGGCGTTGGCGATGTGGCGCATGAACGTCCGCAATGCAGCGATGAGCTGACCGACGATCGACAGGACCTACGTCTACAGCTTGGGAAGCTGCTTCTCGATCACTGAGCGCTTTTGCAGGCACACGAAGCGTTCCGCGATCGTTCAACATCTCCGATCACATCGAGAGGAACCGATGCGGTGACGGTTCTGGTGCAACGTTCGAAGGTGAAGCGGCCGAGGGGAATCGAAAAAGCTATTGAAGGCCGCGCCGCTATCGCCAGCGTTTCAGATGAACCGATCCATCGCGACAGCGCCAAGCGTGCACGTCATCCTCGACGACACGATCTTCGTGTTCCTGGGCGACCATGGCGTGATGCTCGACGAGCACGATGCCAAGCAGTCTTTCAACATGGTCTACGAGGAAAGCCTGCGCATCCCCGCCGTCATCTACGCGCCTGGCATGCCCGCCCTGAAGGGCGCAAGGGTGCAGGGCGCGCGCCAGCAGATCGAAATCCTTCCGACGATTGCGCAACTGCTGGGCTACCAGGTCGAAGGGGCACGGCTGCCGGGGCGGTCGCTGCTGGAACCGGCGGGCGCGGATCGCGCCGTGTTCTTCACCAGCTCCATCGACGGGACCACGCTGGCCATGCGCCGCGGCACACGCAAGTACCACTATCCGTTGGATGGAACGCCAATGGACACCTTCGATCTCGACAAGGATCCGACCGAAGCGATGCCCGTGAAGAACGTTCCGGAAGACGAGTTGGCACAGGCCCGCATGCGCATGCTCGAGTGGCGACAGCAGGCTGCGTTGTCCATGTTCGCGCGGCCCGATCCGGCCGCGAGCGCCAACGCTCCCTGGCTCAGCAAATAGCAGCTGCGTTAGGGAGACTCTGAAAAAGTCCCCGCGGACCGCGCATCCTCGGCTCGGGCGGTCTGCGGCGTTGCAAATCCTGCCATAGCTTTGGCTATGGCTCCGGTTTGCGTCTTGCATCCCATCCCGACCCGAGGCGCACGCTCTCGCGAGGACTTTTTCAGAGTCTCCTTAGGTCGCCATCCGCCGCGCGCGCCAGGCCCGCAGCAGGCCGATCGGCACTTTCGCGGCATGGGATGCCACCACCTTGATCTCGTCGGCCACGGCGCTGTGACCCACTTCCGCGGGCAGCCAGCCGCACCGGCGCAGCAGGTAGTTGAAGGCGTGGGCGCTCGTCAGCTTGTCGGACTTCTGGGTGCGGAACGTGAAGGCCAGCGAGATGGAAAGCTCGGAGCCCGTGGTCACCCGGTGAGGCGCGATGAAGGGGTGGTGCACGCCGATGCCTGGCCGCAAGTCGAAGTTCATGGCCTTCGATTCGAACGAGGGCGAATAGGTCGCTCGCAGGCTGCTGAACATCGACAGCAGCCGATCCCTTTCCGCGGGACTCATGATCTCGTCATCGGCAGGGTCCCAGAGCGACACCTGCTTGGTGCCGCGCACCTGCAGCAGGAAGTTCATCTCGCGGTCCATGTGGTACGGCGTGATCGAATCCTGCGTCGAGATGAAGATGTAGGTCGAATACCAGGTGATCACCGCATCGCATTCGTCGATGGCCGCGGCGACCTCGGAAAGGATGCCTTCCAGAATGGGCCGGTAGGTGGGGTCGCGTTCCGGGTTGTAGATGCAGATGTAGGCCTTGGATTGCTCGAACCGGTCGAGCACGTCTTCCAGCGAGAGACCCTTGCTGAAGCGCGCGTAGGAGGAGTCGAAGTCCGCCGTCTCCGGGATCACGCCGACACGGTACTTCACCTCGGTGGGCGGCAGGCGCCGGCACAACGCGAACAGGGATGGCAGCTTGAAAGCGGGATGCTGGTCGAGGTGATGGCTGACCAGGAAGGGCCGCCGGTTGTAGGAATCCTTGACCGCATCCGGTGAGAAATCGATCAGGTGCTCGGACAGCCCRCGCCCCCGCTCTGCGAGTTTGGCTGCGATGTTCCTCGGGACGAATTCTCCCAGCATGTCTCGACTCCTCGTGCGGGCACGCCCGCGACAACGTCCTGCGTGTGCCAACACTTGGCATTCACAAGTCACAATCTGTCACTGCGCGGGCGCTGGGTCAATTGGCCGAATGGCCGAGCCGCCGTTTGGCCGCATCAGGGGTTTACGGGGCGGGCGTTTCGCATGGGGCGGGTCTTGGGTTCGCAGTCGAAGTCGAGGACTGGCCTGCATCCGGACTGCCGGTAGAATCCGGTCCGGTTCGCGGGTGTAGTTCAATGGCAGAACGGCAGCTTCCCAAGCTGTGGACGTAGGTTCTGTCGATCGTCGGTCAGCTCATCGCTGCATTGCGGACGTTCATCCGCCACATCGCCAACGCCCGGAACGGGCCCAAGAGCGACATTCGGCAGGTCAAAGTCGGCGCCGCATAGCGGACGTGCGCGGCGGACAGGGTCGATAGACGCCGGCGATCCAGCTCGCCGGGCAACGCGAACGCTCAGGCCGGCTTGTCTCCCGAGATGCCGAAACGCCAGATCTGCCGCAGGTCGATCAGGCTCCGATCGCGCATGACGCGAGGCGTGGTGTAAGTCAGGATGGTCGTAAGGTCCTGCAGCGCAATGTTCTTGGCCTGAGATCGCGCAAGCGCACCTGCGCCAGCGTGGCGGCCATGCGTGTAGCGCGTTCCACGTGCATCGGCTGCAGGTAGCGGTCGATGCCGGGCATCAATGCATCCACGTTGTCGTTGGCGGCGGTCGCGAAGGTCACGCGCGCGGTGGCGCCCGGTGCGATGGAAAGACGCACGCGCAGGCACGCGATCGGATCGAGGCCATTGATCGGCCTGCCGTCGGACGCCAGCGGCTGCAGATCGATCGCCGGCGCCGCGAGTGTGCGATTGCGCCCGACGAAAGCGCGTCGGTCGGTCATGCAGTCGACAGACAGCACCTGCGCATCGACCGATGCGACGAAGTGCGCGGAAGCAACCACCGGGTCGCCGTGCAGGCTGGGCCTGCGTGACATCAGCAGCGCACGCCAGCCCGGCTCCCAGCGGCTTTCTACGAACAGGTTGGCGAAGGCCGGATGCGCCTCATCGGCCTTGGGGTTGGACAGCACCGGTTCGAAGTAGGAAATGAGATCCAGCGTGCGCGTCTCGCTGCCCGTGTTGTGCAGCGAGACTGTACGCAGCTCGGTGTCGTCCTCCGGGCTGATGAGCACCGTGATGCGCGCCTGAAGACCGGGTCCGCTCGCGTCGAACTGAACCTGGTCGGCCAGGAAGCGCGCGCGGTAGCGCCAGTGTTCGCCGGGCGCAGGAAGGGCGGTCAGCGAGGTG
This sequence comes from Variovorax sp. P1_H12_2, assembly GCF_056405335.1. Lineage (NCBI taxonomy): Bacteria > Pseudomonadati > Pseudomonadota > Betaproteobacteria > Burkholderiales > Comamonadaceae > Variovorax > Variovorax sp. P1_H12_2. The sequence goes on along the minus strand of NZ_JBFUCI010000002.1, from coordinate 13,162 downwards.
AGCGCGGGGCTGTGCGCGTCGCGCACGTAGAAGAAGGTTCCATAGCCGTCGCGCAGCGGATCGTCCCGCCAGCGGCTCACGTTGAACGAGCGCCAGCGGCTCACGCCGGCGCCATTGGCGCGCAGCGCCACCGTGTACTGCCCGTTCGACAGCAAGTGCGTGGGCTGAAAGCCGGGTGCCATCGGATCGACCACGCGCGGTTGGAAAATCGGCGGCGCTTCGCCGGTCGCGGGCTCGGGCGGCGGGCGCGGATCGGCGCTGCCGATGATCTGCCGCGGCGTGCGCTCATGCATCAGCGATTCGTGCGCCTGCACCAGCGGCGCGCTGCCGAACCAGCGGCGCGGCGCATTGTCACGCACGGCGTTGCACAAAGCCACGAGTGACATGCCGTGGTGGTGCGCCATGACATTGCGCACGACGGTGAAGGGCTGCTCGGCGGGCTGGCGCGAGACGGTGAAATCGATCGCGTCGAAGAAGCCGAACTCGCCGCGTGCACCGAGCGACTCGAGCAAGCGCAGGTTCGACACCGCATCGGCTGGCCGAAGCAGTGCGGCCATCGCAGTGGCGTAAGGCGCGACCACGCGGTCGGTCGGCGGCGTGCGACGTAGCGCAAGACGCGGCACGCCGAAGGGCGAATATTGGTAGGCAAGGGAATGGTCCTGCGCGAAATACGCCGATTCGGAGACGCCCCACGGCAGGTTCTGCACCGAGCCGAAGGCCTGCTGCTCGCCGATCGCGGCGAGGTTCGCGACCTGCAGCAAGCCGCCGACCGGCTCCGCCATCACGAGCGCCGGCATCAGGTATTCGAACATTGAGCCCGACCACGACTTGAGGCCCGGCTTCACGCCCACCGAAAAGAAGGGCCGGCCGAGCGCCATCCAGTGGCGCCGCGGCACGTCGCCCTTGGCGATGGCAAGGAAGCTCAAAAGGCGCGATTCGGAGGCGAGCAGGTCGTAGTAGCTCGAATCGAGCGCGTTCTCTTCCACCCGCAGACCGATGTGAAAGAGATGACGCTTGGTGTCGTAGAGCCCCCGGAAATCCATGCCGGCACACAGGGTCTCGCAGCGCTGCGCGAGCGCCTCCAGTCCGGCGCCATCGGCGTTGTCGGTGGCAAAGCTGCGGCAGGCCTGCGCGACGGCAATCAGGTGGCCCGCGAGATTGCCGCTGTCCACGCTGGACACGTAGGCCGGCGGCAGCATCCGCAGCGTTTGCGTGTCGTACCAGTTGTAGAGATGGCCCTCGTGCTTGTCGAGGCGATCGATGGTGTCGAGCGTCGCCGCGAGCCGGGCGGCGAGCGCCTTCGTGTCGATCCACCCGAACTCGCGCGCGCAGCAGCTTGCCAGCAGGTACATGCCGATGTTGGTCGGCGAAGTGCGGTGCGCGATGGTGGGCTCGGGCTCGAGCTGCAAGTTGTCGGGTGGCAGATGGTTGTCCTCGGGCCCGACCACCTGCTCGAAGAAGTGCCACGTGTCGTGTGCCAACGCTTCGAGATAGTCGCGCTGCTCGGCGGTCAATTTGCTTTCGGTTTCCGCTGGCGTGCGGCTGCTCCACCACGCGGCGACAGGGGCGAGCGCCCACAGTACGAAGAGAACGGCGCCCAGCCGCGGATGCGGGCTCCACAACGACGCCACGGCGAATGTGATGCAGACGGCGCTCGTGAGTGCCGCGCCGCGCAGGAACGCAGGGAGGTCGTAGCGCGCCTGTGTCTGCGCCTGGGCCGCGGTCGTCCATTCGAGCAGATGCCGGCGGCTCACCGCGAGCCGCCATGCGGCGCGGGCGGACGCGTCGAGCAGAAGGCGAGTCTGCGCCGCCAGCTGCACGAATTGCCACGCCGCGCTGACCGTGGTGCGCATCAGCTCGGTGGCTCCGACGTCGAAGAAGTGGGGCAGTTCGATCGAGCGTCGCGTCGGCACCAGCCCCGCGAGTGCCCCCAGCAGCGGCCCGAGGACGAGCGCCGCGCCGACGGCTGCGAGTCCCCAGTTCAACGGGAACGAATCGGTGAAGGCGACCCACGCGAGAAGTGCCGTCGATGCCGGAACAACCATGGCCCGTCGCAGGTTATCGCCCATCTTCCACAGCCCGAGCGCATCGATGCCGAAGTGTCGCGCGCGCAGCATCAGCGGGACCAGCTGCCAGTCGCCGCGCGTCCAGCGGTGGACGCGCGAGGCCGCGACGCCGGGGTGGTGCGGGTGGTCTTCGATCAGGACCAGGTCGCTCACCACGGCGCAGCGGGCGACCGTGCCTTCGAACAGATCATGGCTCAGCACGGCGCCGTCAGGCACCCGCCGGTCCAGCGTGGCATGGACGGCCCGCACGTTGAGCAGGCCCTTGCCGGTGAAGGAGCCGATGCCGAAGACGTCCTGGTAGATGTCGGAAGCGCTGTTGCTGTAGGGGTCGAGTCCGCATTGACCCGCGAACATCCAGTGAAACAGCGAGCGCTCCCGCCGCTCCGGAAAGGGTGTGACGATGCGTGGCTGGAAGATGCCGAAGCCGGCCACCACGCGATGGCCGGCTTTGGAGATCTGCGGCGCATTCAGCGGATGGGCCGCCACTGCGACCAGTTCACGCAGGGTGCCTGGAGGCAGGCCGGTGTCGCTGTCGAGCGTCATCACGTAGGGGATGCGCGCTGCAAGTTGCATTCCCCCGGCCATCGGCACGAAGCCGCTCGCATCGCCGACAGCCAGCAGGCGCAGCAGCATCTCGAGCTTGCCCCGCTTGCGCTCCCAGCCCATCCAGCGCTGCTCGGTGTCGGACCAGGTCCGTGGACGATGCAGCAGCGCGAATCGCGGGGGAGCATCCGCCGGTGGAGGGTACGTTTCGTTGAGCGCTGCGATGCGCCGCGTCGCGTCGTCCAGCAAAGCCGCGTCGTCCGGCATCGAGGCCCGCGGCGCGTCAGCCCAGTCCGTCAACAGCGCGAACTGCGCGTGATCCTCGCGGTTCGCCAGCCAGTGCAGTTCGAGGCGATGGGCGAGCTGGGCATTCGCCTCCAGCGAACCCAGCATCGACGGAACGACCACCAGCACCCGATGCGCCTGCGGAACGCCGGCCGCGAAATCCAGTCGTGGCAGCGCGCGTACGCGAGTCGATTCGGCCACGATACGGTGCACCAACGCAATCACGGCTTCGGAGAGCGGCCATGCGAGCAGCACCAGCGCAACGATCGAAGTCCATGCCGCGTCCGGCCAGCCGATGCGGTTCAACCCATGTACCGCCGTGGCCAGCAACAGCGCGGTGCCGGCGACGATCGTCAGCAGGTAGAGCGGGAGGCGCCAGCTGCGATGGGCGATCCGTCGCATCGCAAAGGGAGCCTTGCCGTTGCCGCGCGCAGGCGCCAGGGCGGCGATCAACGCCGGGCGGCCTTCGCCAAAGAGGTAGTAGCCTGCCGTTCGTTCTGGTAGCGACCAGCGATCCTCGTCGTCGTCCGGCTCGTGCGGGTCGGCGGCGACGTCGAAGGYCAGCCGCACCACCACCTGAGCGACTTCGCGCTCGGACCGGCGGCTGGCACGTGCGACCTGCTCCATTGCGTGCGTGATCTGCTGGCGCGTGATTTCGCTTTCGCGGCTGAAGCTCGGCAGCTCGCGCAGCACGCGCAGCGACCGGCTGACCGGCTCGATCAGGTCGGCCCACTCGACCTGACCGATCATGCGCAGCGTGGTGATGATGTCGCCGACGGTGAGATTGGCGGCGGCCTGCGCGCTCTGCGCGTTGGCGATCAGCGAGGGGCCGTTCGGGCAGTGCTGCTCGGTCCATTTCACGAGAGCGGGGGTGTCGTCGCCGTGCTCGAGCGGAAGGCGTCGCCACAGTTGGGTGAGGTAGCTTTCCTGCATGCCGCGGCTTTGGAGCGCACGGTAGAGCACGTCCAGATCTTGCGCGGAAAGCGACTCGGCCGTATCCCACGCCGCGTGTGCGACTTCGCTCGCCACCTTGTTCTCGGCGATGCTTTCGGCGACGCGACGCAGGTTTTCCAGCAGCACCACGCGCAGCGTGGTCGGCAGTGCCCACAGTTCGCCCAGCGTGAGTTCGTCAATGTCCTGATAGGCGTTGAGAAAGGCGGTGAACAGTTCCTCGTTCAGCACGCTGTCGGTATGGGCCACGTAGGCCCAGGCAATGCCGTAGACGCGCGGCAGGCCGGCCAACGGCGCCGCGGCGAGCTTGGGCAGGCGCGCGTAATAGCTGCGGGGCACGCCCTCGCGAATCTGTTGRAGCTGCGCTTCGACGAGGTGGAAGTTGTCGAGCAGCCATTCGGCCGCTGGTGTCACATAACGCCCGCTCTGCGACATCAGCGCGATGTAGTCGAAGGCGCGGCGCAGTGACTTGAGGTTCTTGTCGACCCGCGGAAAAAAAGGCGTAGTGTCGCCGTGGGCGCTCCCACGCTGCACCACCTGCGCGCGGGCCAGGCTGTGGCCGTGCTGCTCGAAGCGTTGTGTGCCGAAGAGCTCGGCGCGGATCGGTGGTTCGACCGGTTCGTGGGGACGCAGGAGGAGCTCGCGTGCGTATTGGCTGAGCGTGTCGAGTCGGTCGACGACCGCGACAGCGCTCAAACGACCGCGAACAGTCCGATGGCGAGCAACACGGCCACGCAGGCCATCGTCACGATGCGGCCGGCGGCGACTGAACGCACCCGCTGTAGATGGCGCCCCATTGCAAACCATCGCCCTTGTGCGAGCGCGCAATGTCGCATGTGGGTTGCTAGCGCATCGAAGTCGCCGCCGATGAAGTCGATTTGGGAACGGGCAAGCAGTTGCGGGGAAGACATGGCGAAGATTCCTCAGAACGAACCTTAGGCCGCCGCGCAATTGCGAGCGAAAGCTGTGAACGTGGGGACAGGGTACTCTTCATTGCATACCCCTAATTTCTCCTCAGCCGGAAATAGGCGTACGAAAAGGCGCACTTCGCGAGAACCAGAGTCGCGCTGCTGGTCTTTCGTGAGGCAACCACTCGAGCAGCAATGAGATTGGCGCATTCGCCGACGCTGATTCGAGTGCTTGCGCGGCTGGGAAGCTACGCACTGGACCGGGTCAATCCGGACTGCGCACATGACCCTCAATTTCGTCACGCGCTTCCCCAAGCGTCTGGTACGCGCGAATCAGCGCTACTCGAAGGACGTCCTGGTGAGTTTGCGCATCAAAGCTCCGATCGCTGCTCAGCGAAGTGGCTGATACGGCTGCGACAACGAGTTGCACCGCTTGCGCAAAGCGTGCTTCGTCGATTGCGGATCTTTCGCTCATGGGCAGCCTCCGGGGAAGATGATTGGTGCATACCGCGATGGACGGGGTAACGCCGCCATCAGTAGCCGAGTGCGCACCGATTCGACATGCTGATGCGCGACTGTACGCCTGCGCAGCGCGTTTCCCGGCCATGACAACCGCGCCGCCAACCCTGGCATGGCCTTTCGATTGCCTTGGATGTAGACGACCACTTCAATCCGGCGCATTGCGGCGACCCACACCCACGGTGAATTGGCCCGGAACTTCCTGTGCGGGGGACGATCAAACGTTCGTGATGCAACGGTGGACTCAGTGGCTCATCCTGCCACGGGAGCTTTGCTCCAAGGGGTTCGCCCCTTCCTCCCGCATTGCCCTGAAACCCGCCTCGTAGCGGGTTTCTTCGCAAGTCACCCTTCGATCGTCGTCGCTCTACGTGCGGCGATCGCAGGCCAATGCTTCGTCCAACCAGACGGGCCACCCGCCGGGCAGTGCTTGCCCCGCGACCTCCGCGCTCGTTGCGTCACCCGCGGTCTGGACGACGCTTCAACTCGTCTTCATCACGCACACCATAGGGCGCCAGCGTGGTAAGTCGGCTGTCCACCACCGGGCCGCCGATCGTGAAGTGATAGAGCGACTGGAACTCCAGGTTGCTGAAACCGAACACCCGGTGCACCGGATCGTCGAAGAAACAGCCGATGCCCGTGGCGCCTATGCCCGCCGCTTCGGCCTCCAAATACAACACCTGCCCGATCACCCCGGCTTCCCAAAAGAGCTGGCGATAGAACCAGGGCCCGTGCGTGAACAAGGCGTCTCGATACTCGGCGATCATGCCGAGCGAAAAGACCCCATCGCCCGCGATGTCCTGAAAGCAGCTCACTTGCGTCGCAAGCTGCCTTGCATCGCCGCTTTCCAGCCTGCGAAGGGAAAGTTCCGCCGGGCACCCGGGAGGCTCGGACCAGTCGAAGTGCTGATGCATGGCGCGCTTCAGCTTGTCCAGCTTGGCCGGGTCGCGGACAAGGACGTACAGCCCTGGCTCGAGTCCGTCCACCCGATGAACGAACAAGGCCAGGTGGATGCGCGGCTCCCAGGCAATGGCATCCCAGGGCATCGGCCGCCGGTTCACCTCCAGTTCCACGCGCGGCATGACGCGCGCGAGCATGCCGTGGAAGCGCTCGGCCGTGATCGAGGTCCGGCCATCGCAGGCCAGGAGGCTGCGCCGTTGGCGGATGATGCGGCCGGCCGGTGGCCCGTCTGGGAGTGCTGCGCATCGATCCGCCGGGGCAGGCGTGTCGAACAGGTCCAAGCCGTACCGCTCGCCGATCGCTCGACGTGAGGCGACCGCCACCTCGTCGATGACGGTCCAGGCGACGGGGTCGTCGCGGCTGAGCCGGTTCGCAGTTCCGCACCAGACTTGCTTCGTGAGCTGGCCCACCACCAGCGGATCCAGGCCGAGCGGCACCGCGCGCTGCGCGCCTGCACACCACGGCCCTGCCGAGTCGTTCGGCCAGATGAGCATGACGAGTTCCGGTTGTTCGCGCTCGGCGCCTGCGAAGTCCTCGGCGCGGTCCAGCCCCAGCAAGGCTTCGATGGTTTCATCGGCTAGGCCGTGCAACACGACAGCGCTCCATCCCAAAGTCGCGGCGGCGATGCGAAGCGTGCCGATGGCATGGCCCGCGTCGTGCTGACAATAGCGGAACGCGCGTTCGCCGTACTTCCACGCTTCGCGCCAGTGGATGGACGAGAAACCGACCAGAAAGGCCTGTGGGGGAAACTCCCGCATCAACTGCGCGAACCATTCGGCGGAGCCATTCGCGCGCCGTTCAAGGCCGTGTTCTCTCGGCGCGTAGTGGTACAGGCCGGGCGTGAGCGCCAGCCCGGGAAACACGCCGATCAGCAGGTAGCCCTCGGTGGGATGCAGGTTGCCGCTCGAAGGGTTGCTGCGCAGTGCCCAGCGCGTGCCACCCGCCTGCTTCCAGGCCGACAGCGCCAGCGCGTACTCGAACAACCGCGACAGTGAGCGGACCGTGAGCGGCGCGCTCGGCACCGCGCCCCGCCGATACATAGCTTCGTAGCGAGGCGACAGCGGCTCTTCGTCCGCGCCAAGGATGGGCAACTGTGTGAGCGGCGCCCCCTCGTAACGGCGGAGCGGGTTGGGTTGGTTCACCCAATCCAGGGCGCCGGCGGAGCGCGCATAGCGGTGGAACTGGTGCTTGGTGCGTTCGTGATAGCGCAGGACCGCTTCGAGCTTGTCGGCAGCGTCCATCAGGGTCTCCGTTTGGTGTCACCCGAGCGGTTTGCTCAACTGCTGCGTGAACGAAGAGAACATCAGGTTGAAGCTGACGCTGATTCGTTCTTCCTCGCTCATGTTGGCATCGACCGAGTGCTTCAGCAAGTCTGCAAACATTGGAAACGCTCCGTTGCGCACTTTGACTACCACTCGCTTCACCGAGTTCTGCGATCGACGGCATGCCCGATTGAACACCGCCCGAATCAGATCTCGGTTTGTTTTCCGCCATGCAGCAGTTCGAGGAATTCCAGGGCCGGCTTGCTCAACGGTCGATCGGAGCGAACCAGGCTGCCATAGGCCTCGAGCGTCTGGCGGAAGCGGTAAGGCAGGATGCATAACATGCCGTGCTTCGCATCGTTCGCTGCCACGGCCGCGGGAATCACGGCAATCAGGTTCGAGCGGCGGATCAGGTTGATCGTGGTGAGGATCGAGCCTGTCTCGATCAGCCCCTTCGGCAACGCCGCATGATGGTCACGAAACTCGCGATCGATCAGGGTGCGCATCGGACTGCCTGCAGGTTGCAGCACCCACGGGTGGTCGAGCAATGCCTCGAACTCGACCTTTCTCTTGCGCGCCAGCGGATGGTCATTGCCCACCACGATGGCCAGCGCCTCGTCTTCGATCGCGCGAAAGGTGCAGTCGACGCCCGGATGTTCGACGAGCCGCCCGATCACCACCTCCAGCACGCCTTCGCGGAGTTGCGCCAGCAGCTTGTCACTGGTGTCGACCGCGATCTCGAATGACAACAGCGGGTACATCGCCTTCAGGCCGAGCAACGCATTCGTGAGACGCCCAGGCGAAGCGGCCATGATGCTGCCGACGGAAAACTTGCCGGCGCTGCCGAGCTTGAGTTCTCCCAGTTCGCGGTTCAATGCTTCCATGCTGCCGCGGATGCTACGGAAATAGCCGGTCACGCGCGCCCCCGCGGCGTTGATTTGCAAGCCGCGGCCGACGCGCTCGAACAGTGTCTGGCCCAGCGCGTCCTCCAGTTCGTGAAGCATCTTGGTGGCAGCCGGCTGCGTCAGCCCGAGCTGCGTCGCGGCGGCGCGCAGTGTGCGCCGCTCCTCGATCGCCAACATCAACGCAACCTGCCGCATGCGCAGACGGTTGAGCAATTGCGGGGTGCTGTCCTGTCGGTCGATCGAGCCCATTTTTGATCTCCTCAGGTAATCAATTAATCAACTGTTTTCAGTTTACGGCAATCAATCGCTTGCCTACCATCGGCCTCGTTGACCCCCAACRGCTTGGAGACAAAACAGATGAAGAAGATGATGACCGCATGCGCCGCAGCGCTGGTGCTCCTTGCCGGCGTCGGTGCGGCGCATGCTGACGAATGGCCCGGCAAGCCGGTTCGGATCCTTGTCGGCTCGCCGCCTGGCGGAGGCACCGATGCCATGGCTCGCGCTGTGGCCGACCGCCTCGGCCCGCTTCTCAAGCAACCCGTCGTCGTGGAGAACCGGCCCGGCGCGTCGAACACCATCGCGGCCGATGCGACGGCCAAGTCGGCCGATGGCCACACGATGGTGATGGGCGTGGTCACGGCGCATGGCATCGCGCCGCATCTGCTCAAGCTCAACTACGACAGCAACAAGGATCTGGTGCCGGTGGTCTTCGTCGGCGCCGTGCCCAACGTGCTGGTTGTCAACAACGACGTGCCGGCCGATTCGGTGAAGTCACTCGTTGCGCTTGCCAGGAAGGAGCCGGGAAAGCTCAACTTTGCCTCCAGCGGTGCGGGCAGTACGCAGCACATCGCTGCGGAAATGTTCAAGGATGCAGCAATCATCGACATCTCGCACGTGCCTTACAAGGGCAGCGGCGGCGCGCTGGTCGACCTGATCGGCGGCCAGGTGCAAATGAGCTTCGACACGCTGCCCTCGGTGCTAGGCCAGATCAGGAACAGCAAGATCCGTGCGCTGGCCGTGACCACGACCAAGCGCAACCCGAAGTTGCCCAACGTTCCGACCATGGCCGAGGCAGGGTACCCGGGCGTTGCGATCAGTGCCTGGTACGGCATCTACATGCCTGCCTCGACGCCGAAGTCCGTGCAGGACAAGGTGCACGACGCCGTGAACAAGGTGCTGGCCCTGCCCGAAACCAAGGCTCGCCTCGACGCCATCGGCGCGGAGATCACGCCGATGACCCAAGCGCAGTTCGCCGAATTCCATGCGGCCGAATACAAGCGCTTCGGCGACATCATCAAGAAGAGCAACATCCGGATGGACTGAGGCCATGAACAACAACGCAAGCCTCCCCGTCGTCGCCGTCACGCTCGGCGACCCTGCCGGCATCGGCGCCGAACTCATCGCCCGTCTTCTCGCCAAGCCCGAAGCCACTGCCCTTGCCAACGTCGTGCTGGTGGGTGACCGCTGGCTGTGGGACGATGGCCAGCGCATCGCAGGCCAGCAGGTCGCCACCGATGAAGTGCATTCACTCGTCGAAGTGCGTGACCGCGCCGACACACGGCGTCCCGCGTTTCTCGCCGTCGACACCATCGACCCGACCGAAGTGCATCGCGGCAAGGCGGAGCCCGCGGGTGGCCGCTCGGTGCTGAAGGTGCTGGACCGATGCATGGACGCCACGGTGGCTGGCGACGTGGATGCGATCTGCTTTGCGCCGCTCAACAAGCAGGCCATGAAGGTCGGCGGCATGCAGCATGACGACGAGTTGCATCACTTTGCCGAGCACCTCGGCGTGACCGGCTACTTCTGCGAGTTCAACACGCTCGGCGACCTCTGGACGTCGCGCATTTCCTCGCATGTTCCGATGAAGGACGTGGCCGGCCTCCTCAGTGTGGCGCGCATCGAGCAGGCGGCCGAACTCATCTATCGCTCGTTGCTGGCGAACGGCATCGTGCAGCCGAAGGTGGCAATTGCCGCCTTCAACCCGCACGGCGGGGACGGGGGCGTTTGCGGCCGCGAAGAAATCGACATCATCGAACCTGCGGTGAAGGCACTGCAGGCGCGCACCTGGCCGACCGAGTCACCCTTCGCGGGCCCTTTCCCGGCCGACACCATCTTCCTGAAAGCCCAGGCTGGCGAGTACCAGGCCATCGTGACCATGTACCACGACCAGGGCCAGATCGCGATCAAGCTGCTGGGCTTCAGCCGCGGCGTCACCGTCCAGGGCGGCTTGCCGATTCCGATCACCACGCCCGCCCATGGCACGGCGTACGACATCGCGGGCCAGGGCAAGGCCAACGTCGAGGCGACATGGCAAGCCTTCCGCATCGCCAGTCGCATGGGCGCGGCGCATCACCTCGCAGCACCCGTCGCTGCCTGATTCACATCGCACAACGAAGACAAATCATGAAGATCAAATCCGTCCGCGCCCGCGTCTTTCAATGGAAGGGCAAGACCGTCCCGCCGCAGGGCAACTTCTGCTCCAACGCGATGGATCTCGTGTACTCCAAGACCGAGACGATGAGCACCTTCCGCTTTCACTCGTGGACCGTGGTCGAAATCGAGACCGACGACGGCATCGTCGGCCTTGGCAACGTGGCTCTGGCACCCAAGATCGCGAAGGCCATCATCGACGAGTACCTGACGCCGTTGGTTCTCGGCCAGGACCCGTGGGACTACGAATATCTCTGGCAGCGCATGTACCGCGCCACGCACGCATGGGGCCGCAAGGGCGTCACGATGGCGGYGATCTCAGCCATCGACCTGGCCATCTGGGACATCCTCGGCAAGTCCGTCAACAAGCCGGTGTTCAAGTTGCTGGGCGGACGCACCAAGGAGAAGATCCCGTGCTACTACTCCAAGCTCTACCGCACCGACCTCGACGCGATGCAGGCCGAGGCCAAGAAGTACCTGGACCAGGGMTTCACGATGTTCAAGTCGCGCTTCGGCTACGGTCCTGCGCACGGCACCAAGGGCGTGGCCGAGAACCTCAAGGCCGTCGAAGCGATGCGGGAAGTGATCGGCTATGACAACGACCTGATGCTCGAGTGCTACATGGGCTGGAACGTCGAATACGCCAAGCGCATCCTGCCCAAGCTCGAGAAGTACCAGCCTCGCTGGGTCGAGGAACCGGTGATCGCCGACGATATTGACGGCTACGCCGAGCTCAATGCGTTCACGAGCATCCCGATCTCGGGCGGCGAGCATGAGTTCAGCCTCTACGGCTTCAAGCAGTTGCTCGAACGCAAGGCGGTGAGCGTGGTGCAGTACGACACCAACCGCGTCGGCGGAATCACCGCTGCGCACAAGATCAACGCCCTGTGCGAGGCCTACAGCGTGCCGGTGATTCCGCATGCCGGTCAGATGCACAACTACCACCTGACCATGAGCACGCTGGCCTCGCCGATGGCCGAGTACTTCCCGATGTTCGACGTCGAAGTGGGCAACGAGCTGTTCTATTACATCTTCGACGGCGAGCCGGTGGCGGAGAACGGCTTCCTGCAGCTCGACGACAACAAGTCCGGCCTGGGCCTCACGCTCAAGACCGAATTTCTCAAGGACTTCGACATCATCGAATAGAGACTGACATGAGCACCCACCGACCCGCCCGCTACCAGGGGTTGTTCCCCGTCGTGCCAACGACCTTCACCGAAAGCGGCGAACTCGACCTCGACAGCCAGAAGCGCTGCATCGACTTCATGATCGACGCCGGCTCCAATGGCCTGTGCATCCTCGCCAATTTCTCCGAGCAGTTCCTTTTGGCCGACGACGAACGCGAAGTGCTCACACGCGCCATCCTCGAACATGTCAATGGTCGCGTACCGGTGATCGTGACCACCACGCACTTCAGCACCGCCGTGTGCGCCGCGCGAAGCCGCCGTGCGCAAGACCAGGGAGCGTCGATGCTGATGGTGATGCCGCCCTATCACGGTGCGACTTTCCGCGTGCCTGAAGCGCAGATCTACGAGTTCTACGCACGACTGTCGGACGCGGTGGACATTCCCATCATGATCCAGGACGCGCCGGCCGCCGGTACACCGCTGTCGGCTGCCTTCCTCGCTCGCATGGCGAAGGAGATCGAGCATGTCGCGTACTTCAAGATCGAAACGGCTGGTGCGGCTGCCAAGCTGCGCGAGCTCATCCGCCTTGGCGGTGACTCCATCGAAGGCCCGTGGGATGGAGAGGAAGCGATCACGCTGGTGCCCGACCTCGACGCCGGCGCGACTGGCGCGATGACCGGCGGCGGTTTTCCGGATGGCATTCGCCCGATCCTCGACGCGTGGCGTGCAGGCCGTCGCGACGAGGCCATCGCCGACTACGAACGCTGGCTGCCGCTCATCAACATCGAGAACCGGCAGTGCGGCCCGCTGGCTGCGAAGTCCTTGATGAAGGAAGGTAGCGTGATTGCTTGCGAAGCGCCGCGTCATCCTTTCCCCCCGATCCATCCTGCTGCGCGCACACTGCTGATCGAAACTGCCAAACGCCTCGATGCGCAAGTGCTGCGTTGGGCCAAATAGATTGAAAGCCGACATGCAGAATTTCGACAACCTCATCAACGGCGAATGGCGCGCCGGTGCCAGCTACAGCGCCAACGTCAACCCGAGCAACCTCGGCGACGTGCTGGGCCAGTATGCGCAGGGCGACGGCGCCCAGGTGGAGGCGGCGGTCGCGGCCGCCACCGCCGCCTTCCCGGCCTGGGCCACCGGCGGCATCCAGGCGCGCTCCGAGGCGCTGGAGAAGATCGGCAACGAGATCCTGGCGCGCAAGGA
>NZ_JBFUCI010000001.1:0-91151 GCF_056405335.1 Variovorax sp. P1_H12_2 | reverse complement strand
CTCCGCCCATGCCGACCATCACTGGACCCCCACGCCGTCCTCCGGGTCGCTGCTCTATGCGGTCGAGGTTCCCTCGGTCGGCGGCGATACCACCTGGTACAACCTGGCCCGGGCCTACGACGAGCTCGACGCCGGGACACGACGCGAGATCGACGGACTTCAGCTGATCACCTACAACCCTTTCTTGCGCAAGCTCAAGCCGCTCGCATCGGGCTTTGCGCTGTATCGCACGCCGGACATCGAGCCGCTCTCCCCGTTCGAGGTGCATCCGCTGGTGCGCACGCATCCGGACAGCGGTCGACGCATCCTGCACCTGGGCGCACGCACCGAAGTCGAGATCGTCGGCGTCGAGCCGCAGTACGGCGCAGCGCTGATAGGCCGCCTGCGCGAGCATCTGCTGCAGCCGCGCCATGCCTATACGCATCGCTGGTCGGTCGGTGACATCGTGTACTGGGACAACCAGGCCACGCTGCACGCCCGCAATGCCTTCGACAACGGCGAACGCAGGTTGCTCAAGCGCATCAGCCTCTCCGGCAGCAGGCCTTTCTGACATCCCCCTCTGTATGACCCTGAACCTTCCCGCAGCACTCGACCATCCCTGGGGCGCACCGCCCACGCGCCGCTATGAAGCGCTCGCCGAACGCTTCCGCCCGGTCTTCGCGCGCATCCGCGCGGGTGCCGTCGAGCGCGACCTCGCACACCGGCTGCCACATGAGGAGATCGGCTGGCTCAGGGAAGCCGGCTTCACCCGTCTGCGCCTGCCGACCAAGCTCGGCGGGGCGGACGCCAGCCTGCCCGAGTTGTTCGCTCTCCTCATCGAACTCGGCGCGGCCGACACCAACGTCGTGAACGCACTGCGGGCGCACTTCGGCTTCAAGGAAGACGTGTTGCTCGCCGCAGACTCGCCCTGGCGCGCCCAGTGGCTCGACCGCCTGTCGACCGGCGACTTGCTCGGCTCCGGCTTCTCCGAAACGGGCGACGCGAAGGTCGGCGCCTTCTCGACCCGGCTGCGTCGGACCGGCGAGGGCTTGCGCCTGTCGGGTCGCAAGTTCTACACCACGGGTTCGCTGTTCGCCGACTGGATCAACGCAGTGGCCGACAACGACGAAGGCGAACCGGTGATGGTCGCGGTGCCGCGCACCGCCGCAGGCGTGCAGGTGCTGGATGACTGGGACGGCTTCGGCCAGGCGCTCACCGCCAGCGGCACGGCGCAGTTCGAGAACGTCGCCATCGATCCGCAGTGGGTCAATCCGAACCCCGTTCGATTTCCCTATGCCTCGGCCTACTACCAGATGGTGCACCTGGCCTCGCTGGCGGGCATCGGACGGGCGTTGGCGGAAGACCTGGCCGAGCGCGTGCGCCAGCGGGACCGCACCTACAGCCATGGCAATGCAGGCCGTGTCGCCGACGACCCGCAGATCCTGCAGGTGGTCGGCCGCGTGCGCGGTGCTGCCTACGGTGCGGGCGCCGTCGTGCTGCAGGCCGCGGCCGCGCTGCAGCGCGCGCACGACGCCCACTTCGACGCACAGGCCACCGAGCAGGGGCGCGCCGCCGCCGCGCTCGCCGCCCATGTCGAGGTGGACCAGGCGGTCTCGGTGGTCACCAGCCTGGTGCTGGATGCGAGCACGGTGCTGTTCGACGCGCTCGGCGCATCGGCCACGCTGCGCACGCACGGCCTGGACCGCTACTGGCGCAATGCGCGCACCATCTCCTCGCACAACCCGCGCATCTACCGCGAGCGCCAGGCGGGAGCCTTCGCCGTGAACGGTGCGCCGCCGCCGACCTTCTACCGCGTCGGCACCGCCTGACTGGGGACTTGCTGCCCCATCGTCCCCTCGATTCGCACCGCGTGGTGCGCACGGTGCTTCACCTCCCGGAGTTCCCCCATGCTGTCCTCGCCAAGCGCGCCATCCTCGCGCAGCTTCCCCCGCCTTGCGGCCTTCCTGCTTGCCCTGTTGCTGGCCGGCGCCACCCACGCCGCGGACCTGAGCGTCGGCTTCATGCCGGGGCCCTACCGCGACGCCTTTGCCAAAGGCATCGAGCCGGTACTCAAGAAGCAGGGCTACACCATCAAGTACGTCGAGTTCAGCCAGGGCGTGCAGCCGAATGACGCGGTCGAGCGTGGCCAGATCGACGCCAACATCTTCCAGCACACGCTCTACCTGAATGCCACCAACAAGCAGCAGGGCTTCGACCTCGTGCCGATCGTGCACGTACCGACACCCCCGATGGGCCTGTACTCCCAACGCCACAAGACGCTCGCCACGGTACCGGACGGCGCCACCGTGACTCTGCCGGCCGATCCGGTGAATGCAGCGCGCGCGCTGAACATCCTGGCAGCCATCGGCTGGATCGAGCTCAAGCCGGGCGTGAGTCCACTGAGCGTGTCGGAGCGCGACATCGTCGCCAATCGCAAGCAGCTTCGTCTGGTGCCGCTCGATGCCGCGCAGGCACCGCGCTCGCTGGCCGATGCCGATCTCGCCGCGGTGCAGGGCAATTTCGCCGTGGCGTCGGGGCTCAAGCTGACCGACGCGCTCAAGCAGGAGGACATGACGCTGCCCTACGTCAACGTGGTGGCTGTCAAGCGCGGCAACGAAAACGCGAAGTTCGCGAAGGACATCGCCCTCGCCTACCAGTCGGCCGAGTTTCAGCAAATCTTCAAGGCCAACCCGGCGTGGGCCGGCTACCGCCTGCCTGACTACTTCTCGAAGTAAGGCCATGCCCGACTTCCCCGCCGAATACAAGACCCGCAACGTGGGCCGCCGGTTCGTCAGCGACCTCGTGCCAGAACCCGGAACTTTCCAATGAGTGGATCCGCGATCGCGCGCGCGCCGCGCCGCCTGCACCTGAACGTCAACATCCTGCACTCGGGCTTTCTGCCTTCGGCCTGGCGCCCGGCGTGCAGCGACCCGCGCGCCTTCATCGACGTGCGGCACTACATCCGCGTCGCGCAGATCGCCGAGGCGGGCAAGCTGGATGCGGTGTTCCTCGCCGACAACGCAGCCATCGTCGACCAGATCCACTTCCGCCCGATCACCGCGCTGGAGCCGACCGTGCTGCTGGCGAGCGTGGCCGCCGCGACGCGCCACATCGGACTGATCGCAACCGCCTCCACCAGCTACAACGAGCCCTACAACATCGCCCGGCGCTTCGCCACGCTGGACCACGTGAGCGGAGGGCGTGCGGGCTGGAACGTCGTCACGACCGCCGACCTGCCCTCGGCGCGCAATTTCGGCCGCGACGCGGTGCCCGACCACGCGCAGCGCTACGCACGTGCGGCCGAGTTCACCTCCATCGTCAAGGCGCTCTGGAACAGCTGGGAGGACGATGCCTTCATCGGCGATCAGGCCGCAGGCCGCTTCATCGACGCCGCCAAGGTTCGGCCCATCGCGCATCAGGGCGAGTTCTTCTCGGTACATGGGCCACTGACCCTGCCGCGCACGCCGCAGGGCCATCCGGTGCTGGTGCAGGCCGGCGGCTCGGGCGACGGCCGAGCACTGGCGGCCCGCCACGCGGAGGCGGTGTTCTCGGCCTCCCAGTCCTTCGGGGAAGCGCTCGCCTACGCGCGCGACCTCAAGTCGCGTGCCCAAGCGCTGGGCCGCGGGCCCGAGGCACTGCGCGTGCTGCCGGGCCTGACCACCATCATCGGCGACACCGAAGCGGCCGCGCGCCGCCGGCGAGACGAACTGGTCGACCTGATCCCGTGGGACTACAGCCTCACGCGGCTGGCCGGCATCCTGGGCATTGCGCCCGACCGGCTCAAGCTCGACGAGCGGCTGCCCGAGAACCTGTCGCTGCCCGGCGGCGGCAATGGCAACCACACCTTCTTCAACGCCACGCTCGCGACCGCGCGGGGCCTCGACCTCACGGCGCGCGAACTGATCCGCGAACTCGCGGGCGGCGGCGGCCACCGCGTGATCGTCGGCACGCCGGAGCAGATCGCCGACGACATCGAGCATTGGTTCAGGGCCGGCGCCGCCGACGGCTTCAACCTGATGCCGGACGTGCTGCCGGACGGCCTGCAGGCCTTCGTCGACGGCGTCGTCCCGCTCCTTCAGCGGCGCGGCATCTTTCGCACCGAGTACGAAGGCCGTACGCTGCGGGAGCATTTCGGTTTGAAACGGCCGGCCCACCCGACGCACGCCAGTGCCGCGGCCCACCCTCCTAGCAAGTCCATGCGCACCGCATAAGGTTGCACGTTTTCCTTCGTTCCGGAATGGATCGTCGGCGGGCACAGTCGTGCTTTTTCCATACGACATGCTCACCATCATGCTTCCTATCCGCCGCCGCGCCGCGATGACCGCTGCGTTGTCTCTTGCCTCCCTGACTCTTTTCAACACCGGTGCACTGCACGCGCAGGACAAGAAAACCCTCAAGGTCGGCGTCTCCGTCGGCAGCGGCGAGCAGATCTGGGAAGTCGTCAAGAAGGCGGCGGCGCGCGACGGGCTGGCGGTCGAGGTCGTCGTCTTCAACGACTACCARYTGCCCAACGCCGCGCTGGCGGCCGGCGAYCTCGACGCCAACGCCTTCCAGCACCAGCCCTTCCTCGACAACCAGAACAAGTCGCGCGGCTTCGACATCGTGCCSGTCGGTCTCACGATCACGGCGCCGCTGGGCTTCTAYTCGCGCAAGATCAAGKCGATCGAYGSRYTGCCCGAYGGCGCMTCSGTCGGCATCCAGAACGAYCCWTCSAAYGGCAACCGCGCGCTSCTGMTGCTGCAGGARGCSAAGCTCATCACGCTCAAGCCCGACGCCGTGAAGAACAACAMCGCGACSCCGCTCGACGTGSTGTCGAAYCCCAAGAAGCTCAAGCTGGTGCCGCTCGACGCSGCGCAGYTGCCGCGCTCGCTSGACGACCTGACRATCGCCTCGATCAACAACGACTATGCSGAGAAGGCCGGGCTGACGCTSGCCAAGGACGCGGTGATCAAGGAGTCGCCSAAGGGSCCGTACGCCAACATCATCGCGGYGCGCCGCRCCGACAARGACAAGCCCTGGGCGCARCARCTCGTGAAGGCSTACCACTCGCCCGAGGTGAAGAGCTTCATCGAGACGAAGTTCAGCGGCGCCCTTGTCCCGGCGTTCTGAAAGATTCAGCTCGCCTGGCCGAAGCCATCGCGCCACATGTGCTGGGCCAGGCATCGGCATTCGATCTTCGGGCATTCGCACACCGACGGACTTGAAAGGACGATCAATGAGGACATCGAGCGCGGCGCCCCGATCGAGGGCGATCACATCCTCGGCGATTTCCTGCGCCGTGGACGCTGGTCAACCGCCGACACGGTTCTTCTGCCGCTGGCCCTCGAGCTGGCGCACGGCGCTCGGGCTACCGTTGCTGTCCCCACTTGCGGACCGTGAGTCGCTCGAGCGTCGCGAAGCCCAGGCTCTCGACCGCCAGGCCGATCAGCACCACCAGCGCGAGCCCTGCGAAGACGCGGTCGGTGTAGAGCTCGTTGCGATTCTGGAAGATGTACCAGCCGAGGCCGCCCTTGCCCGACGAGGCGCCGAACACGAGTTCGGCGGCGATCAGCGTGCGCCAGGCAAAGGCCCAGCCGATCTTCAGGCCCGAGAGGATCGCCGGCAGCGCGGCCGGCACCAGGATCTGCAACACGTAGCGCAGGCCCTTGAGTCCGTAGTTGCGGCCGGCCATGCGCAGCGTCTCGGGAACACCCTGGAAGCCCGCATAGGTGTTGAGGGCCAGCGGCCACAGCACCGAATGGATCAGCACGAAGACCAGGCTGCCACGCCCGAGGCCGAACCACAGCAGCGCCAGCGGCAGCAGCGCGATCGCGGGCAGCGGATTGAACATCGAGGTCAGCGTGCTCAGCAGGTCGCGGCCGATCTGCGTCGACACCGCGAGCGTGGTGAGGACAAAGGCCAACAGCACGCCGGCGACGTAGCCTTGCAGAAGCACGGCCAGCGAAATACCCACTTTCTCGATCAGTTCGCCGCTTGCAAGCCCCTCGACCAGCGCGCGTGCAGTCGCCGAGAAGGTTGGCAGCAGCAGATCGTTGTCCTGCCAGCGCGCAGCCACTTCCCAGATCACGGCGAGCACGATCAGGATCACGCTCTTGCGCAGCCAGCCCTGGGCCCAGAGGCGCGTGGCCAACGGCAGCGAGCGTTCGACCGGCAGCGCGGTGAAGGGCTCGAGCCGGCGCTCGTATTCGGGCCGCACCGGCGGATCGATGACATCGCTCATGCGGCCAATCCCTCTGCAATCGGCTCTTCGAACAGCAGCCGGTGAATGCGCTGCGCCGCGGTCTGAAACTCTGCGCCGCCCTGGCTCTCGAGCGTGAACCCGTGGCTGTTGATCTCGGCGCGCATGCGGCCCGGATGCGGCGACAGCAACGCGATCCGGTTTCCGACCACGAGCGCCTCTTCGATCGAATGCGTGACGAAGAGCAGCGTGAAGCGCACCTCGGCCCACAGCGCGAGGAGCTCTTCCTGCATCTTGCGGCGCGTGAGCGCGTCGAGCGCGGCAAAGGGCTCGTCCATGAGCAACACGCGTGGCTGCATCGCCAGCGCGCGGGCGATCGCCACGCGCTGCTTCATGCCGCCCGAGAGCTGGTGCGGATGGACGTCGGCGAAGGGCGCGAGGCCGACCTTGTCGAGGTAGTGCATCGCGCGCTCTGCGGCTTCCTTCCTGCCGAGCATGCGCGACGCCAGCAGCGGGAACATCACGTTCTGCTTGACCGTCTTCCATGGCGGGAGCTGGTCGAACTCCTGGAACACAACGATGCGGTCGGGCCCCGGCGCGGTGACTGAGCGGCCGGCGAGCCGGATCTCGCCCTCCACCGGCGCAATGAAGCCGCCGATCGCCTTGAGCAGGGTCGACTTGCCGCAACCCGAAGGGCCGAGCAGCACGAAGCGGTCGGCTTCGTGGAGGTCGAAGCTCACGCGGTGGGTGGCTCGCACCACTCGCTCGGGGGTACGGTATTCGAGGCTGACGCCGTCGACCTGCAGCAGCGCAGCGGGGTTCGGTGTCAGCGCCGGGATGCGCGGCAATCCGTCGCTGGAGATCGCTTGCCCCAGGTCGCGTTCCGCCACCGCGTCCACGCTGCGCCAGAAGGCCGACCCAGCGACGCGGGGTGCGTGAAGAACGGGCGAGGCCATCACGATCCCCGCTGCCAGCGGCGCTTCTCGGGCAAGCGCATGTCAATTGCCCCCCGCGATCTGGGCGTCGTCGAAGAAGTAGTCCTTCACCGAGGCCGGCTTGTTCTTGATGGCGCCCACGCGGTGCATGAACTCGGCCAGGGCATAGGTGTTCTGCGGCGTCGTCTTGAACTGGACCTGCGGGTTCTTGATGATCTTCAGCAGCAGTTCGCGATCGATCTTCGCGTTGCCGACCTTGATGTAGATGTCGGCGGCCTTTTCCGGGTTGGCGRTGACGAAGGCAGCGGCTTCGTTCAATGCATCGACAAATGCCTTGTAGGTCTTGGGGCTCTCGCTGCGGAACTTCTCGGTCGCGTAGAGGACGGTGGCCGAGGCTGGCCCGCCCAGGACCTGGTAGGAGTCGAGAACGATGTGCGCCTGCGGGTTGCCGGCCAGCTCCTGTTCCTGGAACGGCGGGTTGCCGAAGTGGGCGCTGATCTCGGTTCCGCCCTTGATGATGGCCGCCGCAGCGTCCGGATGTGGAAYGGCGACGCTGAGCTTGTCGAGCCGGGCATGGTCCTTGTCGCCCCATAACTTGGCCGAGGCGAACTGCAGCACGCGCGACTGAACCGAAACGCCGACGGCAGGAACCGCGATGCGATCCCTGTCCGTGAAATCGGCAATGGTCTTCACCGCGGGGTTGTTGCTCACGAGGTAGTACGGGAAGTTGCCGAGCGACGCTACGCCCTTGACGTTCTGCTTGCCCTTGGTGCGATCCCAGATCGTGAGCAGCGGGCCCACGCCGGCGCCGGCGATCTCGATGTTCCCGGAGAGCAGCGCATCGTTGACGGCGGAGCCGCCCGAGAGCTTGACCCATTCGACCTTGGCGTCGATGCCCTCCGCCTTGGCATGCTTCTCGATCAGCTTCTGCTCCTGCGCGACGTTGAGCAGCAGATAGACGATGCCGAACTGCTCGGCGATGCGGATCTGTCCCTCGGCGTGCGCGGCGAGGTTGCCGGCCAGCAAGCCCAGCCCGACGGCCAGTGACGCGGCCTTGCGTGCGATGTGATTCATGAATGCGATGTCCTTCGGGAGTTCAATGGGGCGCGTCGCCGACGATGGTGGTGCGGTAGAGCTTGCGGCGCAGGTGGTCGGGCGTGCCGGCCGCCAGGTGCATCAGCGAGCGGTTGTCCCAGAACACGAGGTCGTGCGGCTGCCAGCGGTGGCGGTAGACGAACTCCGGCTTGACGCTGTGTGCAAACAGCTCGGCCAGCAAAGCGTCGCTCTCGCCCTTCGGCAGGCCGACGATACCGGTCGTGAAATGCTCGCTGACGAACAGCGCCTTCTTTCCGGTTTCGGGATGCGTGCGCACCACGGGCTGCACGGCGGGCGCGACCTGGTCGACCTGCTGCTGCGAAAGCTTGGGCCGCCACGGGTTCTTCGCGCGCAGTTCTTCGTATTTGGCGAGGTAGCTGTGCTCGGCCTTCATGGGCAGAATGCGCTGCTGCAGCGCCGGGGCCAGCGCTTCCCAGGCCAGGTGCTGGTCGGCGAACAGCGTGTCGCCGCCTTCGGCCGGCAGTTCCCGGGCATGCAGCAGCGAGCCGAGACTGGGCTTCGGCTTGTACGAGATGTCCGAATGCCAGTACACGCCCGCGTCGCCGAGGCCGATCGGCCCGCCGTTCTCCTTGATGTTGGAGACGATCAGGATCTCGGGATGGTGGGGCAGCTGGAACTGGTGCAGCACGTGGATCTCGAGCGGCCCGAAGCGGCGGCTGAACGCGATGTGGTCGGCGGGCGACACCTGCTGGTCGCGGAACACCACGACGTGATGATCGAGATGCGCGCGATGGATGCGTGCGAAATCGGTGTCATTGATCGGCTTCGAGATGTCGAGGCCGACGATCTCGGCACCGAACGGGGCGTCGAAGGGCCGAATCTCGAAAGTCTGGGCGGGTGCGTGGGGCGACAGGACGTCCGGCATGAAAGGATCGGTTGTTGGTGAGAGCGACCCGCGACTGTAGGTGTCGCGTTTGCGATCAGGAACAACCCATTTTTCGCTTGCTTATGAACAAACTATCTGAGGCGCGATGCGCCTCGCCCCCACCGCTCAACCCGCCCGCCGCTGCCCCGCCAGCCTGCGCACCACGGCCACCAGTCGGTCGATCTCGTCGAAGGTGTTGTAGAAGGCCAGCGACGGCCGCACTGTGGTCTCGACGCCATTGCGGCGCAAGATCGGCTGCGCGCAGTGGTGTCCGGTGCGCACCGCGATCCCCTCGTCGTTGAGCGCCTGGCCCACCTCCTCGGTGCTGTAGCCGTCCAGCACGAAGGACATCACGCTGGCCTTGTCGGCCGCGGTGCCGATCAGGCGCACGCCCTTGATGGCACCCAGCTGCCGCATGCCGTAGACCAGCAGCTCGTGCTCGTAGCGCGCGATGTTCTCGATGCCGACCTTGTTCACGTAGTCGATCGCGGCGCCCAGACCCACCGCGTCCGCGATGTTTCCGGTGCCGGCCTCGAACTTGTTCGGGATCGGCTGGAAGACGGTCTTCTCGAAGGTCACGTCGGCGATCATGTTGCCGCCGCCCTGCCAGGGCGGCATGTCCTCGAGCACCACGCGCCGGCCCCAGACCACGCCGATGCCGGTCGGACCGAACACCTTGTGGCCGGAGAAGACGAAGAAGTCGGCGCCGATGTCCTGGACGTCGACCCGCATGTGCGAGACCGACTGCGCGCCATCGACCAGCGCCAGCGCGCCGGCGCGGTGTGCGAGCGCTACGATCTCCTTCACCGGCACCACCGTGCCGAGCGCGTTCGAGACCTGCGTGACGGCGACGATCCTKGTGCGGTCGTTGAGCAGCTTGCGGTACGCGTCGAGCAGCACCTGGCCCGAGTCGTCGACCGGGATCACGCGCAGCTTCGCGCCCTTGGCCGAAGCGAGCTGCTGCCAGGGCACGATGTTGGCGTGGTGCTCCAAGTGGCTCACGATGATCTCGTCGCCCTCGCCCACGTGCTGGCCGCCCCAGCTCTTGGCCACCAGGTTGATGGCCTCGGTGGTGCCGCGCACGAAGATCACCTCGTTGACGTCGGGCGCGTTGATGAACTTTCGCACCCGCTCGCGCGCACCCTCGTAGGCATCGGTCGCGCGCGCGGCGAGTTCGTGCGCGGCGCGATGGATGTTCGAGTTCTCGTGTTCATAGAAATACGCGATGCGGTCGATCACCGACTGCGGCTTGTGCGTGGTCGCGGCGTTGTCGAACCAGACCAGCGGCCGGCCGTTCACGCGCTCCTGCAAGACGGGGAAGTCGCGCCGCACGGCATGCACGTCGAAGGGCTGGCGCTGGCCGGCGGCGACCGTCGGCACGTCGCCGTGCGGCGACGGTTTGGCCGGCGTGACGTAGCCGCTCGGCAAGCGGACCGCGTCGACGAAGTAGTACTGCGGCCGCGTCGAGGCATCGGCAGCCGACCCGGGTTGCCCTGGCGGCTTCGCTGCCAGCAGGCCCTGGACATCGGCGCCATCGGGCTGCGCGAACGGATAGCCGGCCAGGTCGTCGTGCACGCGCGGTGCGCTGTCGGTGCCGCGGCCGCCCGCCGACGGCTGGCCGTGGCTGTCGCCAAGAAAGTAGAACGGCGAGGCGCCCACAGCCGGATGCGCGCCCGCCCGCGCGGGCGTTGCCGCCTGCGCCTCGGGCACGCCGAGCACCGCACCGCCGAGGCGCGGCTCGTAGGCCGGCAAGGCACCCAGCACGTTCTCGGGCACGCCGTTGCCCGCCAGCGCGTGCGGTTGCGCCGCCGGTGCGCGGTTGCCGAGCGCCAGCACTTGCGTCGGGGAAGCCGGAATCAGGTTGGTGCCCGGCACCTGCCCTTGCGGGATCGGCGTGCCCGGCACGCTGGCGCCGAAGCCGGCCGGGCTCACCAGCGGCGAACCCGGCGGCGCGAGCTGCGAAGGCGCCTGCACGCCGGGCGGTGCGGCCTGGCCCGGCAGCGCCGCGAACAGTTGGCTCGCCATGCGCGCGAGGATGGCCGGGTCGAACGGCGCCTCGGCTTGCTGCGGCACTTGGGGCAGGCCGTGTGGAGAAAGTGACGTGCTCACCTGGTGGCTTACTTGTAGGTGTCGGCGTAGTCGTGGTACTTGCCGATCTCGACGTCGTCGAGCACCGCCAGCGCGTCGGTGGTCAGCACCGCGACCGAGCAGTACAGCGAGATCAGGTACGACGCGATCGCATGGTCATTGATGCCCATGAAGCGCACCGACAGGCCCGGGCTCTGTTCGCCGGTCAAGCCCGGCTGGAACAAGCCGACCACGCCCTGGCGCTTGTCGCCCACGCGCAGCAGCAGGATCTTGCTCTTGCCGTCGGCCACCGGCACCTTGTTCGACGGGATCAGCGGAACGCCGCGCCAGGTGATGAACTGCGAGCCGAACAGGCTCACGGTCGGCGGCGGCGTGCCGCGTCGCGTGGCCTCGCGGCCGAAGGCGGCGATCGCCAGCGGATGGGTCAGAAAAAAGGCGGGCTCCTTCCAGACCTTGGTCAGCAGTTCGTCGAGGTCGTCCGGCGTCGGCGCGCCGGTCAGCGGGAAGATGCGCTGCTCGTCGGTGACCTGGGACAGCAAGCCGTAGTCCGGGTTGTTGATGAGCTCGCTCTCCTGGTTCTCCTTGATCGTCTCGATGGTCAGGCGCAGCTGCTCCTTGATCTGGTCGTGGGGGCTGCTGTAAAGGTCGGAGATGCGCGTGTGAACGTCGAGCACGGTGCTGACCGCATTGAGGTTGTATTCGCGCGGATGGTCTTCGTAGTCGACCCAGGTGCGCGGCAGCTGGTTCTCGCTTTCCTTGGCCGTGCAGACGACCTGGATCGACTCGGGGTTCTTGACCTTGTTCAGGCGGTAGATGCCGGCCTCGACCGGCACCCATTGCAGCAGGTGCGTGAGCCAGCGCGGACTGATCGTCTCGAGCTGGGGAACGCTCTTGGTGGCGTTGGCTAGCTGGCGGGCGGCGTTGTCGCCAAGGGCGGTGGTACCACCGACGGTTGCGGTCATGGGAAAGGACTCCGTGGTTCGAGAAAGGACGATTGCAGGAAAGTGTCTGGGGATTCGGGTTTTCCCTCAACGGGCTATAGCCGCCAAACTGATGAGCTGTCCGGCACGCTGTTCGCCGAGTTGCTCGCAGCGCGAGAGCAAGGCCGCCACGTCGAGCTGCAACGCCACGGCGATCTTCTCCGCGGTGACGATGGAGGCGATCACCCGCCCCCTCTCGATCTCGCCGACATAGGAGCGATCCAGCTCCGAACGCTCTGCCAGCTGCACCTGCGACCAGCCGTTCTGGACGCGCAGTTGGCGCACGGTCACCCCGAAGCGCTCCACCAGTGCGCTCACCGGACAGCCACCGCAAGTGCCTCGCCGCCCGACGCGGCGTTCTGCAGGCCGGCCTGGGTCACGCTGGCGCCGGGCGGCACGTCGTCGGTCAACCAGACGTTGCCGCCGATGACCGCACCGCGGCCGATCGTGACGCGCCCGAGGATCGTCGCGCCCGCATAGATCACGACCTCGTCCTCCACCACCGGATGCCGCGGCAGGCCCTTCTGTAGCAGGCCGTGGGCATCGACGGGAAAGCGCTTGGCCCCGAGCGTCACCGCCTGGTAGACCCGCACGCGCTGGCCGATCACCGCGGTCTCGCCGATCACGACACCCGTGCCGTGGTCGATGAAGAAGCCGCTGCCGATCTGCGCGCCCGGATGGATGTCGATGCCGGTCTGTCCGTGGGCCAGCTCGGCCACGATGCGCGCCAGCAGCGGCAACTGCAGCCGATAGAGCTGGTGCGCCAGCCGGTGGTAGATCATCGCCAGCACGCCCGGGTAGCACAGCAGCACCTCGTCGACGCTGTGCGCCGCCGGGTCGCCCTGGTAGGCCGCGGTCACATCGCTGTCGAGCAGCCGGCGAATCCCCGGCAGGGCCGAACCGAATCCGCGCACGGCCTCGCGCGCCTGGGCATCGATCTCGGCCGCCGCGCGCGGCGCACGGCGCCCCACGTACTGGAGTTCGAGCCGCGCCTGCTCCAGCAAGGCATGCAAGGCGGCATCGAGCGTGTGGGCCACGTAGAAGTCCTCGCCGTCGTGGCGCAGGTCCGAGGGGCCGAGTCGCATCGGAAAGAGCGCACCCTTGAGCTGCTCGATCACGACCGAGAGCGCATCGCGCGACGGGAACTCCCGACCGGCGGGCTCGCGCGATCGCTTCTGCGCATCGCGCCATTCGTCGCGCACGCTGCGCAGCGCCCCGACCACCTGGTCGATATCGAATCCCGACATTTCCTTCCTCCTCGATTCGGTCACGCGCCGGGCGCGTGCTCAGTCCTGGACCCAGGGCAGCTTGTGAAAGCGCCAGCCGTCCGCCGAGCCGCGGTGCTGGTCGCCATCGATCTCGCCCTCGAATCCCTCCAGCACGTTGAGCACATGGCTGAAGCCTGCCTTGGCCGCCGCCTCGGCGGCCAGCGCCGAGCGCTTGCCGCTGCGGCACAGCAGGAGCACCACGGCGTCCTTGCCGCCGTCCTTGGCCAGCTTTGCCTCGAGCTCGCGCACGAAGCGGGGGTTGCGCGTGAGCGCGGTGCCTGTGGCCCAGGGCACGTGCAGGCTGTGGGGCACGTGGCCCACGAACTTTCGCTCCTCGCCCGAACGCACGTCGACCAGCACCGCTTCGCGCTGCTGAACCAGCTGCCACGCGACCGGCGGCGCGACACCCCCGGCATAAGCCAGGTTCTGTTGCTCCGCTGCGGCCCGGGCTTGCTCCAGCGCGGCCGGCAGTGCGAGGGATTCGACGTCCGATGACATGAAAAAGTACTCCGTTGATTGAGTGGTTGCGGGTCTCGCCTTGATGGCGATAGACCACTCTAGGTCGGACCACGGTCAACACAAACGACCGAAAAGTCGATTCCTAACAACCATCTCATCTATCGCCTGCGGCCCGATGCAGTGCACCAGGATGGGCAGGCCGCGCAAGCCCGAGGTGTTCTCGCAGGGTTCGGCCTTGGTAGTCGGTGCGGAACAGTCCACGCCGCTGAAGTTCGGGAATCACCAGCTCGGCAAAATCCTTGAGTTCGTGCGGCAGCGTCGGCGCCAGCACGTTGAAGCCGTCGGCCGCACTCGTGGTGAACCAGTGCTCGAGCTGGTCGGCAATCGATTCGGCCGTGCCGACGAGGGTCCAGTGCCCGCGCGCGCCGGCGACCTTTTCATAGAGCTGGCGAATCGAAAGGTTGTCGCGCCTGGCCATCCCCTCGAACAGTTCCTGCCGGCTTTTCCATCCTTGCGTGACCGGCAGGTTCTTCGGGAAGGGCCCATCCATGTCGTAGCCCGACAAGTCGACATTGCCCAGGAAGGTCGACAGCAGGCCGACACCCAGAACGGGGTCGATCAAGCCTTGCAGCTGGTCGAACTTGTCCTGCGCCTCCTGCCGGCTGCGCCCGACAAAGGGCGAGATGCCGGGCAGGATCTTGAGTTGATCGGGCATGCGGCCATGTGCGGCCAGCCTGCCCTTGAGGCCGCTGTAGAACGCCCTCGCCTCGTCAGCGCTCTGCTGGGCGGTGAACACCACCTCGGCAGTCGCCGCAGCCAGTTCCTGTCCATCGCCGGAAGACCCGGCCTGTACCAGCACCGGATAGCCCTGGGGCGAACGCGGCGTCTGCAGGGCGCCGTGCACCTTGTAATGCTCGCCCTCGTGCGCCACGCGGTGCAGCCTGGCCGGGTCGAAGAAGCGGTTGGCCGCCTTGTCGTGGACGAACGCATCATCCTCCCAGCTGTCCCACAAGCCCTTGACGACCTTCACGTACTCGTGGGCACGGGCGTAGCGGTGCGCATGGCCGAGTTGCTGGTCGAGACCGAAGCTGCGGGCCTCGAAGTCGCTGCCGGAGGTCACGAGGTTCCAGCCGCTGCGGCCGTGGCTGACCTGGTCGAGCGCCGCGTACTTGCGCGCCAGATGGTAGGGCGGCAGGTAGGTCGACGAGACCGTGGCCACCAGGCCGATGTGGGTGGTGGCCTGCGAAAGCGCTGCCAGCGTGACGAGCGGATCGAGCGGATACCAGAGCGCATTCTTCGCCACCACGCCATCGGGCGGACCCGGCATGCCGACGTTGTCGGCGAAGAAGATGGCATCGAACTTGGCATGCTCCGCGATGCGCGTCCATTCCTTCAGCGACTCGATGCGGCTGGCCGCTGCGGGATCGACGTCCGGGTGGCGCCAGGCCGCCAGGTGATGGCCGACGCCGAAGAAGAAGGCACCGAGGTGCATTTGCCTGCGAGGAGTGTTCATGCGCCGTGCGTCGATTCGGCAGGCCAGAACACCAGCGCCCGGAGTTCGATGCTGCGACGCGGCGGCGCATCGGGCGGTGTGTCCGGATGAACGAACGCACTGTGCGCCGTCAGGCGCGCCGTGCCGTCCTCGCGCGAGTCGTAGATCTTCAGGAGCAGAGGCTCGTCGCTGCGCAGCCGTGGGAACCAGTACCAGCGGTGATCGGGATTGTGCAGAAACGAATAGGTCTCGCCCACCTTGTCGGCGTAGACCAGATCGCTGGGCACCAGATCCCCGGGCGCAATGGAGCGCGCATCGCAGAGCGCCAGCGGCAGTTGCTCCACCGTCGCCAGCGGCCGCCACAGATTGATGATGGCAAAGCGATGCTTCAAACGTTCGGCCGCCTCGTCGGCGGGCAGGTGGTCGCGCACCCGGCGCGGGCCCGAAACGAAGGTCTGGTCGTTGTGCACCCGCCGCACGGGTTCGCGCAGCGTCTTCGTGGCGCGCGATCCGTTCGCGCTGTCGCGCAAGGTATGGTCGAACACCACGACCTTCTCGGCACCGGTCGCGGCGCGCAGCAACGCGGCCGATTCGGGGTAGTAGACCGTGCGGATGGCCGCATCGTCGCTGAAGTCCGTCAACGCGCTGCGGTGCGCGACCTGCGAGAAGCCACTGCGGTCGAGCGAAAGCTCGCCCAGCGCGGCCAGCGAGCGCCCATCGTGGATCGTGACCCACTCCGGCGCCAGCTCGCCGGTGTTCCAGGGAACGCCGGCAGGCGGCTCGAAGGTGTAGCTGACTGGACGAACGCCCCGGGGTGCCAGGTAGTTGAGCTCGGCCTTCACGGCCGAGGCGTTCGCGACGCCCGGCCACGCATTCAGTACGGCACTCATGGGTTCACCTTAGAAGGGGTCCTTGAACGGGCGCAGGTCGGGGCGTGCTGGTCGTCACGCAGACCCAGTGGCGAGTCCGCTCGCACCACGATCGCCTGCGCGGTCGGCGACGGTGGCCGGCCGTACGCCGCCGCGGCTGCGCGGACGCGCCGCATGATCCGAACCGGGACATAGCCGTGCGGTGCACGACGGGCCACTTCGCGCGGCGAGACTGGCGCGATCTGCCAGACCGAAGCCGTTCGCGCGATCACGCGGCGGGCATGCTCGGCGGGCGTCAATTCAGCATTGCGTGTCATGAGGAGCCAGTCGACCCGGAGGAAATGTGATGTCGGTCATGGGTGATGGAATGAGATGGTGCTTCGGACTCAATTGCATATCGCCAGAACAGCCGACCTCGCCGCAAGTTCAGGCCGATGCGGGCAGGCCCGCCGGTGTGATGGCCTTCGAGCGGCGTGCGTCGACGCTCCACGGGCCAGCGCCCGCAGCCGCGAGGTACAGGAACACAAAGGAAAACAACACGGCCGCTTCGCCCTGGTTCAGGGACGGGGCCAGCACGTAGCCCTTGGTGGCGTGGCCCAGAAAATAGGCGAAGGCCAGCAGCCCGGAGAGGATGAACGCCGTCGGACGCGTGAAGAGTCCGATCAGCAGCAGCGCACCTCCGACCAGCTCGAGAACGCCAGCGACGCCGAGGAGGGACACGATCTGGAGATTGTCGAAATAGGCCACGTGAGGAAAGCCCAGCAGCTTGGCCGACCCATGCTGGATCAACAGGAAGGCCGAGACGATGCGCAGCACGGACAGGGCGCGTGGCGCCAGGAGTTCAGGATTGCGAAGCGACATGATGAGCCAATCGATGGTGAAGGTGGGAAGCCCAGGGTGACGAGTTGCGGGGCTTCGACCTGGCGGATTCTGCGGACACGCGACACGCCTGCAAACGAAGGAATACGAGTTTGCAGATGCGTTTTCCGTTGACCCTCCGGGCGCAGGCATCAGAAAGCCGGGRCACAAGCATCGAAGCAATCGGTCTTCGGCGGCGTCGCCCACGATCGCCTACAAAGGCGATCCGATCCGAGCCGAGGGCTTCCGCCGTTGGCCAGCGGCTCAACTGACACGACCTGRCCACCGACCACCCGAGACAACCACCCCGTCAGGCCAGTGCGAGCGTCGGCACCGTCAGTGCACGCTGCCCGCGTTGCCGCAACACAGGCACCGCGCGCTCGACCGCCAGCGCGATCCGGGCGCGCAGCGCGTCACTGTTTACGCGGTAGTTCGCGAACTCCTTGTCGGTCGCATAGACGCCGATGGGCAGCGTGTGGGACTGGAAGAAGCTGAACAACGGCCGAAGTTGGTGATCGATCGCCAGCGCATGCCGGTCACTGCCTCCCGTCGCGGCGAGCAGCACAGGCACGTCAACGAGAGAGTCCTGGTGCACGAAGTCGAACAGGTGCTTGAAAAGACCGGTGTACGAGCCCCGATAGATCGGGCTTGCGACCAACAGCAGGTCTGCCGTTTCGATGTCGCGCAGGATCGATTCGACCTCGGACGGAAGGTGGTTGCGTTGGAGCACGTTACCGAACTTCGGGACGATCTCTCCGAGTTCGATGAGCCGCGTTTCGACGGGCAATGCGTCAGTCAATCCCTCGAGCAGTTGTTCAACCAGCACGAGGGTGCGGGACGGGCGTTGCAGGCCGCCGGAGACGGCGACGATCTTGAGTCTTTTGGCCATGTTGAGCGTTGTGTGAAGTGTTTTGCCTGTTGACCGTGAGCACGGGACAACGAGCGGGCCTCATGTGCGACGGCAACGGTGACGTCGACGAGGCTGCCGCGCGCGGCGAAAAATTGCAGGACACATGACTGTGCAGCCGCCGAGTGCCCTCCGGTGCAGGCGACCTAGAACCATTTCGGCTATCGATATGCGAATTTCGGAGTCAATCGATGCGCAAGGCGAAGCCCGACCAAGGGGTCGGGCCCACCAACCATGTCGCGCAGGCTCGGTTGGAAGTGATGCTGACCTGCGCTGCGCTGGTACGCGGCCTATCCGCTGAGCCTGCGGCACACGAGGAGATGATGGCCGGGGCGGCATGCCCCTTCGTCGCGCGCCACAGCGTTGCTGCGACAGAACCCTCTTCGCATTGAAGGCCCGCCGCACTCAGGAACGACTCAAAATGAGACGGCGATCCAATGTCGGACGTTTTCTTCTCGGAGAGGTTCCATGCTGCATCCGAGTGGTTCACCCGCCACTCGACCTCGTCGAACAGGATGAGCGTTCAGCGCTGCGAGGCCTCACTGAACGACCGGCCCCCTTCCGGGCCGTCCGGGGATAAGCGAAAGAATTCGATCCGAGATACCGCCATCCACTGTCAGGCTCTGCCCGGTCACATATGCCGCGCCCGCGCTGGCGAACCATGCAACGACCGCACCTATCTCCTGCGCCGTACCAATGCGCCCCATCGGCACCAACGACAGGCGTTGATCGAGTATCGCGTCGTCCTGATAGACCGCCTCTGTCAGAGGCGTACGAATCATGCCCGGACACACGGTGTTGACGCGGATCCGGTCGACCGCCCACTCCTGTGCAAGTTGGCGGCATAACATGATGAGTGCAGCCTTTGATGCCGAGTACGCGCCGTAGCCGGGATGGGGCAATAAGCCCGACATCGAGGCCACCGCGATGATGCTTCCCCCCGTGCGCATCAGTTGTGGTCGTGCGGCTTGCGATAGCAGGAAGCACGATCTGGCGTTGAGATTGAAGGTCTTGTCCCACTGGGCCAACGGCAGGTCGGCCAGTTTCCCGGGTCCGGAGGCGCCAGCATTGCATATCAGTGTCGTCAAGTCACCGCCTTTATTCGACGCCTGCGCGATCAGCGCCGAACACTGCGCGGCATCCGTGATGTCCCCCGTGACGCCGCTTGCAGTCGCACCCGCGGCGCGAAGCTCCTCGAGCAGGCCATCGATCTTTTCGCCTCCTTGCGAGGCGGCAGCGCTGATGTGTATCGGCGCGCCGTCCTCGCGCGCTTGCTTGATCAGCGCAAAGCAGATTCCACGACCTATGCCGCCGGTGGCGCCAGTGACAAGGGCATGAACGGGAGGCAGATGGAATGTTTCGGTTTTCATGAGGCCTATTGGAAGTAGTGCCGGATAGTCGACGCGATTCCGCCAGAAAGGCTTGTGCGCTGGCGGGGAGGCAACAAGGCGTCCAATCCTTCCTCCGCAATGCCTGAAGCAATGGTGAGTGGCGGACCTTCTGCGTTGAGTCGGGCCCCCGGAACTTGGCGCCGAATCTCAGCAATGAACTCTTCCACGGTCGCCGATTCCCCAACCAGGTTGCATACATTGGCGCCCTGGGTCGGCGTCAGCAACGCTTGTTCAAATGCATGCGCTGCGTCCTCGACGAAGATCAGGCCCGATGCGCCGGTGTAGCCGATCGTGAAAGCCTCACCGCGTGCCGCGGCGCGGCACGCCAGGCTGGGACCGGCGCTCACGCCGGTCTCACGCCCCGGTCCGTAGACGACGAATGGCCGCAGGCCGACGCTCGCCACGCGATGCTCATGCCAGTAGGCACGCGCAGATCCTTCGACCGCCAGCTTGAAGGCACCGTAGTGCGTCGCGGGCATCGGACGCTGCGCATCGTCCGGACCATAGACGCCAGCGGAACTCGCGTAGACGAGCTGGCCGATGYCCTGGGCACGCACTGCGTCGAACACGTTGAGCGAACCGATCAGATTKATCTCGGCGCCAAGCACCGGGTTTGCACTGCAGTCCGGTGTCAGCACACCGGCCAGATGAACGACACCGTCGCAGCCTGCCATGGCCTGGCGTACGTCGTCGGCCCGGCGGATGTCACCCACTCGCCAGTCGAGTTCCCGGGCCAGGGAGTCGCCAGCGATGGCGGCCACTGTGCTGCGCCTCTCCTGGACGTCGAAAACGCGCGCCTGAATGCCACGCATGCTCAGGCGACGCACGATCCAGGCGCCAAGAAAGCCGCTGCCGCCCGTGACCAGCACTCTCTTCAACTGTGTTCCTCCGGCAGTCGGAGCCGTCATCCTTGGGCCATCTTGCACAGCGGCGACGCTGGCGGTGTCAGCGAGGCGGGGTAGATGTGCTCGATCACCGGAGCGATCGCGCCGTCGACCGGCTTGGCACGCGCGACGTAGTTGGGCARCAAGAGCTGGTTGTCGGCAGCGCGCATTGTGACCTTGCCGTAGATCGTCTCGATCTCCGCGCCGCGGAGTGCCTTGCTGACCTCCGCAGGCTTGACGCTTCCGGACTTCCTCACGCCCTCGAACATGACCTGCATGCCGTTGTAGGCCTGACCTTCGTTGTCGGTGGGGACACGGTTGAACTTGGCCTTCCAAGCCGCGACGAACGCCTTGCTGTTCGGGTTGTCGAGCGTCGCTGTGTAGGCGGTGTTGCCGGGAGTTCCTTCGAGCGCCTTTCCGGTCGCATTGATCATGAAGTTCTGAATCAATGCATGGCCGATCAGCTTGGTCTTCGGGATCAGGCCGAACTCCTCCGCCTGCTTGACGAAGGCGATCGCGTCACGGCCGGTCTCTGCAACCCAGATCGCCTCGACGTTGGCGTCCTTCAGTTGTGCGATGTAGGGCGAAAAGTCCTTGGTCCCCAGCGGCACGTAGAGGCTCAGCTTGACGCTCTTGCCCGCGGCTTCGGCCGCCTTCTTGAAGGATTCACCCGAATCGCGGCCCCACACGTAGTCGGCGGCGAGTACTGCAAAGCTTTTCTCAGGAAGCCCCTTGGCCCACTCGTTGATCATCGCGATGTCCATCGCGTCTGAATGGTTGGTGCGAAAGCTGCGCGGCTTGCAGGTGTCGCCCGTGAGCTTGTCGGACTTGCTGGCCACCACGAAATAGGCTGCATCCCAGCGGTCCAGATTCTGGGCGATCGCCAGCGAGATCGACGACGGGATTGCGCCGATCAGCAGGTTGTTGCCATCGCGCGCAAGCTTTTCGGCCACCCGCCGTCCGGCATCGGGCGTGCCTTCGTCATCGCCCTCCTGCACCTCGACCTTCCGGCCGTCGACGCCGCCTTTGCTGTTGGCTTCCTCGATGGCGAACTTGACTGCGCGCATCACCTCCTCGCCCTGCTGGGCGAACACGCCCGACTTGGACGATACGAGGCCGACCTTGACGGGCTCTTTGCCCTGTGCGAGCGCCGCCAGCGGGAGTGCCGCGCCGAGCGCAAGGACGGATGCAGCGCAGAGCTGCAAGAGGGGTTTCTTTGTGGGCATGTGTGTCTCCAGAATCAAACGCCGGAGGCGGTCCGGCGGCCGTAACGAAAGAACGGGGCATCGACCGCCGCAGGCTCAGACCATCACGTGCGCTTCGAGGTCGTGCAGGCCTTCACGGCTGTTGTGGACCGGCCCCTGTGCGACGACCGAGCCCTTCGCCATCGCGTAGTAGCGGCTGGCGACGCGCACCACGAGACTCATGTTCTGCTCGATCAGCAGCAGCGCGGTGCCCTGGCCGGCCACCCGGTTGAAGATCACGGCCAATTGGTCGACGATCACCGGAGCCAGGCCTTCGGTCGGCTCATCCAGCAGGATGAGGGAGGGGTTCGCCATCAACGCGCGGCCCACGGCCAGCATCTGCTGCTGGCCGCCCGAGAGCGCGGTGCCGGGCGTGTGGGAACGCTCCTTCAGGATGGGGAAGAGTTTGTAGATCTCCTGCACGGTCCACGGACCTTTGCGGCCGACGGCAGCACCGAGTTGCAGGTTTTCCTCGACGCTGAGATTGGCCACGATTCGGCGTCCCTGCGGAACCACAACCACGCCCTGCTGGGCCGCCTGGTAGGTTCGCGGCCGCGCCAGCAACTTCCCGCCGACCTGCACCCGCCCGCCGCGCAATGCTGCCAAGCCAAGGATGGTGTTGACCACCGTTGTCTTGCCCATCCCGTTTCGCCCGACCAGGGCCACGCGTTCGCCCGCGTGCACTGCCAGGCTCAGGTCATGCAGGATGTGGGCCGAGCCGTAGAAGGCGTTGACCTTCTCGAGTTCCAGCAAGGAGCTTGTCATGCCGCGCTCCCCAGGTAGGCTTCTCGCACGCGCGGATCGGCGCGCACGGCGGCCGGTTCGCCACTTGCGATGACGCGGCCGAGCTCGAACACGGTCACCACGTCCGAGATGCCGAACACCACGTCCATGTCGTGCTCGACCAGCAGCACCGAGACGTTCCAGCGCGAGGTCAGCGCCTTGAGATGCTGGGCCAGGTCCAGCGATTCCTTGACCGAGAGACCGGCCATCGGCTCGTCCAGCAGAAGCACGGCTGGCCGGCCGACCAGCGCCAGCGCCAGGTCGAGCCGGCGCTGTTCGCCGTAGCCCAGGTCATCGGCCACGTCGTCGGCGCGCGGGTGCAAATCCAACTCCCTGAGCACTGCCTCGGCGTCGGCCTCGTAACCCTCTGGATTCATGCGGTGCGAGGCCAATTCGACCTGTCGGCGCACCCTCATCTGGCCGAAGATGCTCGTGCGCTGGAAACTGCGTGAGAGCCCGCGCATGCGCCGCTCCACCACACCAAGGGCGGTCACGTCCTGGCCGCCCAGCATCACCCTGCCGCGCGTCAGGCGGCGACGACCGGTGATGGCGTCGATCACGGTGGACTTTCCTGCGCCGTTGGGACCGATCAAGCCGCGTATCTGGCCGCGCTCCAGGGTCAGGCCCACGCCGTCCACCGCCTTCACCCCACCATAGTGAATGGCGACATCGTCGGCCTGCAACACATAGTCGTTCATGGTTGTCGTCTCCTCTCTGACTGTCAGTGCACCGAGGCCGGCCGGCCCGGGGCGTCCACCTCGCGGCGCTTGCCCTTGGCCAGGCGCTCGAATGCGCCGGCGATGCCGGTGGGCGAGAACACGATGACGGTGATGAGTGCGACGCCGAAGATCGCCATCCAGTGATTGGCGTAGTCGCCCAGCACATCCTTAAACAGGAAGTACACGATGGCGCCAAGCGGTGGGCCCCACAGCGCCTTGTAGCCGCCCACCACCACCATCATCAACGCCACGCCCGACACGCTCCAATGCAGCGCTTCGGGCGATACGAAGCCGGTGTTCAGCGCCGACAGCAGTCCAGCCAACGCCACCACGGTTGCCGACAACGCATACACGCCGGCGCGCGGCAGCAGCGTGCGCACACCGATGAAGCGCGCGCGCTCCTCGTTGTCTCGGACCGCCTCGGTCACGCTGCCGAAGCGGCTGCGCAGCAGAAACGCGAGCGCCAGCATCAGCAGGACCAGGACCGTCCAGCAGATCAGAAAGAGCACCACCGGCTTGTGCAGCAGCGACTGCGGAACGCCGAACAGCGTGGCGGGCCAGTTGACGTTCATGCCGTCGGCTCCGCCAGTCAGTCCACGCGAGCGCGAGGCGGTGAGGAAGAACATCTGGCCGATGGCCAGGGTCATCATGCTGAAGGCAACGCCCGGCACTCTCACAATCACGAGCCCGACGACAAAGGCACAGAGCGCCACCATGGCGAGAGTGCAAAGGATGGCCAGCTCGGCCGGCATCCAGCCCAGTTCCAGCACGATGCCCATCGAGTAGCCGGACAGGCCGAAAAACAGCGCATGGCCAAAGCTGACCATGCCGTTCTGCCGCAGCAGCAGGCCCACTCCCAGGGCAAATACGCCGAAGATGACGGCTTGCGTCAGCAGCGACAACACGGTGCCCGAGCCGACCAATGCGGCCACGACGCCACCTGCTGCCAGCGCACCGGCGGCGCTCGTTCCCAATCGAAGTTTTGTCATTGCGATGTCTCCAGGTTGTGCGACTCAGGTACGGCTGCCTGCGAAGCCCGATGGTTTCCAGATCAGCACCGCGACCATGATCACGAAGGGCAACACCGCGGACAGATCAGGCACGTACACGGCGCCGAGCGCCTGCACCATGCCCAGCACCATCGCGGCAATGAAGGCGCCTGCCAACGACCCGAGGCCGCCAACAACCACCACGACGAAGGAATCGATGATCACGTCGCTGCTCATCGAGGGCGACAGCGACAGGAAAGGCGCGGCCACGACGCCGGCCAGGCCCGCGAGGGCTGTGCCCAGGCCGACCACCCCCGCGCTGAGAAGGTCGGTGTTGATGCCCTGCATGGCCGTCGTGGTGGGGTCGGTGCTGGCAGCCCGCACGAACAGGCCGATCTTGGACATGCGCAGCCAGGCGGTCAGCCCGAGTGCCACCAGCGCGCCGACGCCGATCACGGCCAACCGGTAGGCCGGCAGCTGCGTGCCCAGGAAATCCAACGACGTGGCCAGCGCGCTCGGCATGGTCACTGTGAGATTGCTCTTCCCCCACACCGTCTGGACGAAGTCCTCGATGATCAGGAGCAGGCCGAAGGTCACCAGGACCACCGTGAGCGGGTCGCGATCCTGCAGCAGGCGAAAGCCATAGCGGTCCAGCAACACGCCGAACAGCGCCATGATGGCAGGAGCCGCCACCAGTGCCACCCAGAAATTGCTGTTCAGCGCGATCGAGTAGCCCAGGTACGCGCCCAGCATGTAGAGCGAGCCATGGGCGAAGTTCACGACGCGGCGCAGTCCGTAGATGAGCGCCAGGCCGGAACACATCACGACAAGCAATGCGCCGTATACGAGGCCGTTGAAGATGTTGATGGTGAGCATGGGTTCGCCTCCTGGATGTTTGAGTCAGAGTGCGGGCATCGCACTTTCGGGGGCGCCGAACGCGGACCAGCCTCCGTCCACCGGCAGCACTGCGCCGGTGACGTAACTGGCTTGCGGCGAGGCAAGGAAGGCGATGGCCTCGGCGACCTCGGCCGGTTCGGCCATGCGGCCCAACGGCGTGCGGTGCGCGATGGCAAGGCCATCGATCGCGCGCTCGCGCACCAATCGCGCCACCATCGCCGTGCGCACATAGCCGGGCGCCACGGCGTTGACACGCACGCCCTCGCGCGCCCATTCGCTGGCCAATGCGCGCGTCAGCCCCACGACGCCGGTCTTGGCGGCGCAATAGGCGTTGCGGCCGGGGATACCACCCAAGCTGGCAATCGAACCCAAGTTGACGATGGCGCCGCGGTTGCCTCGGCCGTCTCGGGGCTGCTCTTGCATGACTCGCAGCGTGGCCTGGCTCATCAGGAAGGTGCCGCGCAGATGCACAGCCAGCACCCGATCGAAAGCTTCGATCGATTGCGTGAGGGTCGGACGGGTCTGGTCGCCGATGCCGGCGTTGTTCACGAGTGCATCGATTCGGCCCATGTCCGCGGCGACGGCGGCAATGGCAGCGTCCGCACTGGAGGCATCGGTCACGTCGCAGGCCCGGCCAAGGTGGCCCTGCCCGAGTTCGCCGGCGCGCG
Organism: Variovorax sp. P1_H12_2; assembly: GCF_056405335.1. Taxonomy (NCBI): domain Bacteria; kingdom Pseudomonadati; phylum Pseudomonadota; class Betaproteobacteria; order Burkholderiales; family Comamonadaceae; genus Variovorax; species Variovorax sp. P1_H12_2. Next base: position 65,582 of record NZ_JBFUCI010000001.1, on the reverse strand, counting down.
CCTCCACCGCCTCGGTCCGCAGGTCGAGCAGCGCGACGCGCCATCCATCACTAGCAAGGCGCTGCGCCGTGGCCCAGCCGATGCCATCGGCGGCGCCCGTAATGACTGCGACGCGTTGGACGGATGGTGCAGGCAGAGGCTCGTCCGATTCCGGCATCAAATCCGGGCGTTTGGCTTGCATTCTCTTTGTCTCCTGTTCGGTCTCGTGCAGGCCGTTCAACTCGGCGCCGCGATAGGCAATGATGTTTTGTCGAGCCTCGCCGTCAGTCGACGATTGCGGCTGAAAGCAGGACTTTTCGTGCGCGCTTGAATCAGGTTTTCCCTAGGTGAGCGCCGCTACGCGCAACGGCATGCCGTGCCGCGAGGTAGGCGAAAACGAGGCCGGGGCCGAGGGTGATGCCAGGGGCGACATAGACGCCGCCCATGATCGAGTGCATGTCGTTGCCGACCGCGTACAGGCCGGGAATCGGTCGATCGTTCTCGCCCAGCACCTGCGCGTCGGCATTGGTCGCCAAGCCGGTGGAAGCACCGATGTCGCCGGGGTAGAGCCGTATCGCGTAGTAAGGCGCCTGCTTCAACGGCCCGATGTTCGGGTTCTTGCCGCTCCACGCGGCATCGCCGATGTTCTGCTGGTAGGCTGTCTCGCCTCTCTGGAAGTCAGGGTCGACGCCCGTTTCCGCGTAGCTGTTGATCGTGGCCACGCTGGCCTTCAGGCCGGCGGCATCGATACCGAGCTTGGCCGCCAATTCATCCAGCGTCTTGCCCCGCGTGAGATAGCCGTCGGCAAGGAACGGCGCGAGGCCCTTGCCGCCGGGGCGCACCATGCCGATGCCGTACTTTCGCAATGCCTCGGCGTCGCAGACCAAGCAGGCTGGAATCGACGGCGACACTTCGTTGGCCTTCTGCATCGCCAACCCGAACAGGTGGTACGAAGTGCTTTCGTTGACGAAGCGCCGGCCCGCTCGATTCACGGTCAGCATGCCAGGCTTGGCGCGGTCCATCACGAAATGCGGGAACGACGCCATGCTGCCATCTGCGCGCTGGCGCAGCGACACGGGCGCCCAGAATGCATGCGACAGGCCGCCATTTCCGTAGCGCGCACCGAGCTTGCGCACCAGATCGTGCGCGGCACCCGTGTGGCCTGGCGCGGCCGGGCTCCAATCCGGCTCGATGCCCGGCAGCAGGGTCTTGCGCAGGTCGGCATGGCGATTGAAGCCCCCGCTGGCCAGAATGACGCCGCCGTCGACGCGCACCCTGCGCCGCTCGCCGTTCAGTTCCAGTGTGACGGCGTCGATGGCGCCCTCCCCGTTCGCTTCACGATCGATGCCTTCGATCGATGTGTTCAGCGCGAGCGTGACGTTGTCGTGCTGCGCCAGCGAATACAGCAAGCGTCCGATCAACGCATTGCCCATGACCAGGCGCGTGCCGCGCGGATGGGTCAGCCGGTCTTTCGCATGACGCGAAATGATCTTGGCCGAATGCTTGAATGACGCCATCGATCGAGTCATGCCAAGCAGGTGGTTGATGTCGTTGCGGTCGACCATCATCCCGCCCAAGACCGTGAACTCGGGGATCGGCGGCCGCACCAAGRACAGGAGCGGGCCGAGCTTGCGGCCATCGAAGGGCAGCGGCTCGAGCGCACGGCCGTTGAGGGTCGAACCGCCAAGGTCGGAGATGTAGTCGGGATGCTTCGGGTACGGCCGGTACTTGACTTCGGAATGCATTTCGATCTGCTTGACCGCCTGCGCGCCGTTGTCCAGGAAGGTCTGCCGCATCGACGCCGGCGTGCGCTCGCCGATTGCATTCGTCAGATAGCGTGCGGCGTCCTCCAGCGTGTCCGTCGGATTCACGGAGGCCGCGTGATGCGTGCCGGGCACCCACGTGGTCGCGGCGGAGCGAGCAGTGGTGCCGCCCACATACTCGGTGCGTTCGACAAGCAGGACCTTCTTGCCGTCGATCGCAGCATAGAGCGCAGCCGCCATGCCGGCGCCGCCGGCGCCGATCACAACGATGTCGTAGCGGGCACCGTCGTGAACAGCGGCGAGGTCGTTCTGGCAAATCCGCATCTCAGTTGCTCCACCGCGCGGTGCGCGACCGACGACCCATGAAACCGGCGCAGTCCGATACCAGGGATACCGCGGAACCGGCTTTGCCGGGCCGCCGGTATCGCCCCCCTTGAGGGGGGAGGCGCCGCAGGCGCTTCGGGGGGAGTTCCATTTCAGACCTCGAGGAGGAAGTCGACCATCAGGTCGCTCACCTTCGCGAACATGTCGGCGCCGGTCAGGGTGGGACAGCCCTTGGAGCGTGCCGCGGCGATAAGTGGCGAGATGGCCGGCGCGGTAATGACGCAGCCCACGAATGTGTGGGCGGCAAGCTTGTCCGTGGCCAGCGGCAGTGGATCGGTGTCCTTCATGCCAACGGGCGTCGCGTTGATCACGATGTCGAAGCCGGCCGGATCGGCCGAGCCCTCGTGGACTGGGCACTTGTCCAGGCCGCCCAGCCGCGCCACCAGCGCGTGGCGGCGCTGCGCGTCTTCGTCGTGGACGGCGAGCGCGCTCACGCCCGCCATCACCAGTGCGTGAGCAATCGCCGAGCCGGCGCCGCCCGCGCCGACCAGCAAAGCCTTCTTGCCTTCGGGCGCGCAACCCTTGTCGCGCAGGGCGGCGACGAAACCCAAGCCATCGAACATGTCGCCATGCCAGCTGCCATTCGCATTGCGGCGCATGGTGTTCGCGGTCTGCAGAAATGCGGCCCGCTCCGAGGACGTGGCGCACAGGTCGAAGCATGCGAACTTGTGCGGCACCGTGACGATGATGCCGTCGACGTTCTTGGACAGCGAAACGCCGGCCAGCCAGGCGGCAAGGTCGGCAGGTGAAGCGTGCGCCGGCACGACCATGGCGTTGTGCCCGCGGTCTTGAAAGGCCCGCGTCACGGCGGCCGGTGACTTCACTTGCGCAATCKGGTCTCCGACGATGAAGTGGACGCGTGTGGCGCCGTCGAGAGTCATGGTGATGTTTCCTGCGAACGGGATCGGTTGGGGCTGATCGTAGGTGAAAATGGAATTGTGTTCAAGTCTTGAACGTAATTCTTTTTTTCGTTAGGATCGCGCCATGCCTGCAGCGCCCCATCGAGAATCCGTCGACCACTGCGACCTGCTCGTGATCGGGTCTGGCGCCGGGGGCCTTTCCGCCGCAGTGACAGCGGCGCACCTCGGGCTCGAGGTGCTGGTGGTGGAGAAGGAGGCGCAGTACGGCGGCACCACCGCCTGGTCTGGCGGCTGGATGTGGATTCCGCGGAATCCGCTGGCAATCGCCGCCGGCATCGACGAAGACATCGGCAAACCGCTGTCCTACCTGCGCCATGAACTCGGCGCTCGGTTCGACGAGTCGCTCGCCCGCGCTTTCCTGGAGAACGGCCCGCGAATGGTCGAATTCTTCAGTTCGCGCACCGCGCTGCAGTTCATCGACGGCAACGGAGTTCCCGACTTCCACGGCCGGACGGTCGACGCCGCGACCGGCGGCCGCTCGCTCTGCGCCGCTCCCTTCGACGGACGGCGGCTTGGCGACCACCTCACACAACTCAAGCCGCCGCTGGAGGAAATGACCTTGTGGGGCATGGGTATCGCGTCCGGTGAGTTGCGCCACTTCCTCAACGCGATGCGATCCCCGGCTTCGTTGCGTCATGTGACAAGGCGCGTGCTGAGCCACTGGCGCGATCTGCTGGCGCATCGGCGCGGCATGCGCCTCGTGAATGGCAATGCCCTGGTGGCGGGCCTGGCGGCCTCGGCGTTCGACGCCGGTGTCGAGATCCGCGTCGGAAGCCCGGCGCTTCGGCTGTTGAAGCGCGATGGCCGCGTGGCCGGTGCCTTGATCGCGACGCCAGCAGGCGAAGTCGACATCTGGGCCACCCGCGGCGTGATGCTGGCTTGCGGAGGTTTCCCTCATGATGTGCAGCGCAAGAGGGTGCTGCTTCCGCATGCCCGAACCGGCCATGCACATTGGTCGGCTGCGTCACGCGGCAATACCGGGGATGGCCTGCGCCTGGGCGAAGCGGCGGGCGGCGTGGTGGCGACTGATCTGGCGCACGCCGCGGCGCTGGCGCCAGTGTCCCTGGTGCCGAGGGCCGATGGCACGGTGACGCACTTCCCTCACCTGATCGAGCGAGCCAAACCCGGGCTGATCGCGGTGACGCGCGCCGGCCGGCGCTTCACGAACGAAGCCGATTCGTACCACGACTTCATGTGCGACCTGCTGGCCGCCACTCCCGCCGGCGATCCCGTCGAAGCCTGGCTGGTCTGCGACCACAGCTTCCTTCGCCGCTACGGGCTTGGCGCCGTCAAGCCCGCACCCATGCCGCGCGGGCGCTTGCTTCGCAATGGCTACTTGAAGCGCGGCCGTACGCTCGACGAACTGGCCGGCGTGTGCGGCATCGACGCGCCAATGCTTCGAGCCACCGTGCTGCGCTACAACGCGCAAGCGATGGACGGCCAGGACGCTGACTTCCGAAAGGGCGAAACGCCCTACAACCGCATCCAGGGCGACGTGGCTGCCGGCCATCCCAATCCCTGCATGGCCCCGCTCCTGAAGCCGCCGTTCTACGCCGTCAAGGTCCTTCCGGGCAGCCTCGGTACCTTCGCAGGGCTGCAGGTCAACGCCAACGCGCAAGTGCTGGATGCGCAAGGCAATCCGATCGCTGGGCTCTATGCAGGCGGCAACGACATGAACAGCGTGATGGGGGGGCGCTATCCCAGCGGCGGCATCACGCTCGGCCCAGCCATGACCTTTGGCTTCATCGCCGCGCACCACGCTGCGGCATCCAGAACCACAGGCCGTGCAGCCCCCTCGCGTGGGGAGCACGAGCACTCGTGCATTGATCCCGAACTTTGAGGAACCGCCATGTACTACGAACTCACCACCATGACCCTGCCCATGGGCACTGCCGCACAGGCGGCAGCCAACGTGCAGGCCTTCGCCGCGGCGAACCAGGCCCACGGCGAGTTTCTCGCCTGCTGGTCGACCGACATCGGCCCACTCAACCAGATGATCGTCATGCGCGGCTTCGACGATCTGGCCACGCTGCAGCTCGAACGCGATCGCACGCAACGTGACGCAAGCCCGTTCGGCTGCGGTGACATCTTCCAAGGCATGGAGCAGCACAGCTACCAGGGCTTCAGCTGGATGAAGCCGGTGCGCCCCACCAGCGAATCGGGTATCGGCGGCCCGGTGTATGAGATACGCACTTACGGCATCAAGCCGGGCGGCGTTCAGCCGACCCTGGATCTGTGGCAGCAGTACCTGCCTGCGCGAGAAGAGATTTCGCCCTGCGTGGTGGCGATGGTCGGGCTCGACGGTCCCCTGCGTTTCACCAACATCTGGGCCTACCCGACACTCGACGCGCGCAGCAAGGCACGCGCTGAGGCGGTCGCACAAGGGATCTGGCCGCCCAAAGGCGGACCTGCGCACCTGACGACGCAAATGACCTCGATCATCGCGTTGCCGACTGTGGTCTCGCCGTTGAAGTAAGCCGGAGAAACGCATCATGTCGCGCGTGCATTCCTTGGCCTACCTCAGCTCCTGCATGCTTTCTCCGCCGCAAGCCGTGCGCCTCGCTGCGCAGCTTGGCTATGAACATGTGGGCCTTCGCCTCCTGCCCAATGCAGCCGGCGCGCAGCAGCAATTCCTGATCGACCGCCCCGAGCAGATGCGCGAAACCGTCTCGGTACTCCGCGATACGGGCGTCGGCGTGTTCGACCTCGAGATCATTCGGATCGGCGAAGGCTTCGAAGCTCGAAGCTTCCTTCCGCTGCTGGAAACCGGCGCGGCACTGTGTGCGAAGGCCGTGCTGGTGGCCGGCGATGACCCGAACCAGGCGCGCCTCGGCGAAGGCTACGCTCGCCTGTGCGAATTGATGCGTCCCTACGGCATGACCGCCGACCTGGAGTTCATGCCCTGGACAGCGGTGCCCAACGTCAAGGCCGCGCTGCGGGTCATACAGGCCGCAGACAACCCGGCCAACGCCGGCATCCTGGTCGACGCATTGCACTTTGACCGCTCCGACACCACGCTGGAAGACATCCGGGCCATTCCGCGCTCGCTGCTGCACTACGCGCAAATCTGCGACGCGCCGACCCAGGCTCAGCACGGCAGGCCATTCGCCATCGAAGAAATGATCCATACCGCACGCTGCGAGCGCTTGCAGCCCGGCGAGGGCGGCATCGACTTGCAAGGGCTTTTCCAGGCCTTGCCGGCCGACCTGCCCATCAGCGTAGAAGTCGTTCACCTCGAGCGAATGGCCGAAGTGGGACAGACCGAATGGGCGCGGCAATGCCTGGCTCACAGCCGCCCGTTCACAGATCCGAAGAACTGAGCAGCATCCTCCCCGAAACACATCACCCAGAGAGACAAGCAACCATGGACTTCGCCCTCAGCGACGAGCAACGAATGATGATCGACACGGTGCGTCGATTCATCGCCGAAGAACTTCGCCCCCTCGAAGATGAACTGGAGAACCAGGGCCGTCTTGACGACGCCAAGGCTGCAGCCGTCCATCAAAAGTCAAAGGAACTCGGCCTGTATGCGCTGAACATGCCCACCGAACTGGGCGGAGGCGGCCTCTCCAACCTCGACCGCATCCTGTGCGAGGAGCAATTCGGGCATACCAGCGACTACCTGATTCGCCGAGCCTTTGGCAATGTGTACGAGCCGCTGCTGCACTGCAAGGGCGCCCAGGTGGAGCGATGGCTTCTGCCCTCGGTGAAAGGAAAGCGAACCTGCGCCATCACCATCACGGAATCGGGCGCTGGCTCGGACGCCGCGGGCATCAAGACCCACGCGAAGAAGACCGACAACGGCTGGGTGCTCAACGGCAGCAAGCACTTCATCAGCGATGGCGAATGGAGCGATTTCTTCCTCGTCTCGGCGAAGACCGGCGAGAAGGAGATATCGATGTTCATGGTCGACAAGGGCCTGGCCGGCTTCACCGTCGGCAAGGACCAGAAGATGATGGGCATCCGCGGCACCCCGCACCTGGAACTTTTCTTTGACAACGTGGCACTCGAGGACGAGGCGTTGCTCGGCGAAGCCGGTCAAGGTTTCAAGCTCGCCATGGGCGCTCTCAACGTGGTGCGGCTGGCGCAAGTTGGCGCTCGCGCGGTGGGCAAAGCCACGCATGTCTGCGAACTGATGGTGGGCTACGCCAACGATCGCAGGCAATTCAACACCCGCATCGGCGACTTCCAAATGGTTCAGCAGATGATTGCGGACAGCGTGATCGAGATCAACGCCGCGCGGTGGATGGTCTACCACGCCGCCTGGATGCTCGATCAGGGCCTGGATGCACGAGAACAGATCGCCATGGTCAAGGTCCTTGCGGCCGAGACGCTGGGTCGTGTGGTGGATCGAGCGGTTCAGGTCTTCGGCGGCATGGGATTCTGCAAGGAGTTGCCGATCGAACGCTACTACCGCGACGCGCGCATTTATCGCATCTTCGACGGCACCAGCGAGATTCACCGCGGCGTCATCGCCAAGAGCGCCCTGCGCAAGGGTGCCCAGCTGTTCGACGTGAACCGGTGAATGCCATGAACAACGAAAAATTCATGACGGCTGCGCAGGCCGCAGCGCTGATCCACGACGGCGACACGGTTGGCTTGATGGGCGGCGGCGGAGGCCTGATGGAAGCCACCTGCCTGTTCGAAGCCGTCCAGGCCCGGTACCTCGCCACGCAGCATCCGCGACGCCTGACCTTGATCCACGCGCTGGGCATCGGTGACAAGAAGACCAAGGGCATGAACTGCTTTGCGCACGAAGGACTGGTCGCGCGCGTGATCGGCGGACATTGGGTCTGGTCGCCCGCGATGCAGAAGCTCGCGGAAGACGAAAAGATCGAGGCTTACATCCTGCCGGGCGGCGTCTCCAGCCAGCTGATGCGCGAGATCGGCGCCGGCCGCCCCGGCCTGTTCACCCATGTCGGCCTGGGCACCGTGTGCGACCCGCGCCAGGGCGGCGGCAGGATGAACGCATCGGCGAAGGAAGACCTGTCGGAGGTGGTACAGGTGGACGGGCGCGAATACTTGCGCTACAAGCCCTTTCCGATCCACGTCGCGCTGGTACGCGCCAGTGCGGCCGACGAAGACGGCAACATCAGCTTCGAGCACGAAGCGGCCAACCTCGATGCCAAATCGCTGGCGCTGGCGGCTCGCAACAGCGGCGGCAAAGTCATCGTGCAGGTCAAGGAGCGGCTGGCGCACGGCGCACTGAAGGCGCGTGAGGTGCGGATCCCGGCCGCCTGGGTCGATGCCATCGTGGTCGATGCCGAGCAGCGAGCCAGCTACGACATACCCTTCGACCCCGCCCTCAGCGGTGAACTGTCCGGCGCCGAACGCCTCGCCAGCGAACGGCGCGACCACGAAGCCGAGAAGGCGGCGGCCGAGGCATTCGGCGAACGCCAGGCCATCGCACGCCGAGCCGCATTGGAGCTGTTCAACACCGGAAAGCTTCGACCGGTCGTGAACTACGGCGTCGGCGTGCCCGATGCCGTGGCCAGACTGATCGCCTCGCGCGGCGAAATGGGCCGCATCTACCAGACGATCGAGCACGGGACCTACGGCGGCACCCTGCTTGACGGCGTGCTCTTCGGCTACGCACGCAACGCCAGCGCCATGCTCGACACGGCCACGCAGTTCGATTTCTACGCTGGCGGCGGCCTGGACATCGCCTTCCTGGGCTTCGGAGAGTTCGACGCCCAGGGGAGCGTCAATGCATCGCGGCTGGGCGGATTGACGGTCGGCCCCGGAGGATTCATCGACATCGCGCAGAACGCGCGCAAGGTTGTGTTCTGCGGCACCTTCGCGGCCAAGGGCGTCAAACTGGAAACCGGCGATGGACGGATGCAGGTACGCCAACAAGGCAGCGTGCGAAAGGTCGTCGCGCAAGTGGAGCAGATCACCTTCAGTGGGCCTCAAGCCCTCCAGCGCGGACAGCAGGTGCTGTTCCTGACCGAGCGCGCCAGCTTTCGGTTGACGCGACAGGGCATCGAGCTGTTCGAGCTTGCGCCGGGCATCGACCTGCAGCGCGACGTGCTTGACCAGATGGGGTTCACGCCGAGGATGGCGCAGGAAGTCGAGATCATGGCCGCGAAGCACTTTCTGGCATCGCAAGCCTAGCTGGGCAACAACCGCCAGCCGGGGAGATCCACCCGCTTGATCAGCCGCGTTTCCTGGGCGGTGATCAGGTGGCCCGACGCCGCCAGGTAGGCCGGGAAATCCGGGTGCGCGTCGCGTGCCTGGCACCGGCGCTCGTAGTCCGCCAGATCGTCATAGCCCCAAAGGTGAACGAACTGATTCTGCGGTCCGACCCATGCGGTGTAGAAGCCGACCGGATGGCCGAGCGTCTCCAGCAGAACCGGCATGGCGAGCCGGTCGAAAACCTCCAGAAACTCGGGCATCTTGCGCAGCGCGATGGTGTAGATGCGGTGATCGACGAGCGGCTTGTTCATCGCGTTCATCAGACAACCTCGACGCTGTGCGCTGAGGTGCGAGCATCCATGCCTGCAGATGTCCGGCCACCGCCTTTGCGCGCTGCTGCCCTGTCGGCAATGTGATTGCCGGTCACGAAACCGAAAGTCATGTTCGGGCCGTGCGTGATGCCGGCCCCGGGGTAGTTTCCGCCCATCACGCTGGCCCGATCGTTACCGACGGCATACAGCCCTGGAATTGGCGTGCCGTCGCGCTTGAGCACTTCGCCGACCACGCTCGTCCTGATGCCGTCGAAAGTGCCGAGGTCTCCCATGATCAGCTTGACGGCGAAGAAAGGCCCCTTCTCGACCGGCGCCACGCACGGGTTCGGCTTGTTCTCGGGGTCTGCCAGATAGCGGTTGAACGAGGTGGTGCCGCGGCCGAACTCCGGGTCCTCACCCTTGACGGCGCCGACGTTGAACGCGTGCACCGTCGCCTCGAGACCCGCCGGGTCGATGCCGGCGTTTCTCGCGAGTTCGGACAGCGTCGCCCCTCGGATCAGATAGCCGCTGCGAAGGTGTTTTCCGATTGGCATGGGCGCAGGCTTGACGAAGCCGATGCCGTACCTGCCGAGCGTCACCTTGTCACACACCAGCCACATCGCTGTTTCCTTCTGCCCGGCGCAGGCGCGCACCATGGCCGCGCCCACGTCGTGGTAGGAGTTCGATTCATTCGTGAAGCGCTTGCCGTTCTTCAACACGCCGATGACGCCCGGCTTGTAGCGGTCCAGCAGGTGCGGGAACACGCCGATGTCGCCTTTGCCATAGTCCACGCGGGACACCGGCATCCAAGCCGCGCTGTCTGCGAAGCGGATGTCGGCCGTGCCGCCGGCGGCCTCAGCCATCGCGAGGCCGTCGCCGGTGTTGCCGACAGGCGTAGGCGACAGGTGCTCTGCGCCGCGCTGAACGTGTGGATAGGCCTTGGCGATGCGTTGGATGTCGTGCGGAAATCCGCCGCAGGCCAGTACCACGCCATGGCGTGCGGTGATCCGGCAGTCGCCCTGCGGGCCTGTCGCAAGCACGCCGACCGCTTTGCCGCCTTCGAGCAGCACCTGCTTCGCGGGTGAGCGCGTGAGGATCCGGATGCCCAGATCCAGCGCAGATTTCGCCAGACGTGCCGCCAGCGCATTGCCGCTGGTCACGTTGATGCCGCGACGGTAGAGCAGCAATTCCTTCATGTGCGTTGCGAGTCGCCGGGCGACGTACAGGAAGGAGGTCAGTGACTTCGTCGCCTGGAAGAAGTGTTTGAGGTCGGCGTTCGAGGAGTTGAACATCATGCCCATGAAGGTGATGGTCTTGAGCGGGGGCTTCAAGCGCGCCATGTCCTTGCCAAGGCCGCGGATGTCGTAGGGGGCCGCCAGGATCGAGCGACCGATGTCTGCACCGCCCGGGGCATCGGGGTGGTAGTCGGGATAGAGCGTCGGCACGAACTTCACGTCGGTCTCGCGTTCGAAGAACTCGACCATCCGTGGACCGTGGTCGAGGAACGCTTCGACCGCGGCTTCGTCGTAGAACGCGCCCGTCTCCTGCATCATGTAGGTTCGCACGGCCTCCCGCGTGTCGGCCGGATTCTGCTTGCGGCCATGCGGGCCCATCGGAATCCACAGCACGCCCCCGGAAAGTGCGGTGGTGCCGCCGAACACCGGCTCCTTCTCCAGCACCACCACATCGAGGCCGCGCTTTCTCGCCGTGATGGCGGTGGCAAGGCCGGCCGCGCCGGAGCCGATCACGATCAGATCGCATTGGAAGTCTTGGGACATTTTCTCGATCTCCGTTCGCGGGTTCAGTTGACGACAGCGTTGTTGAATCCGGGGCGCGGGACCATGTCCATCAACATGGAGGACATGCCACCGTCGACCGAAAGCTCAGCGCYGTTCACGTACGCCGAGCGCGGGCTGGCAAGAAATAGCGCCACGTCGGCGATGTCTTGCGGCTCCCCGATCCGGCGACTGGCGGTCACGGCGGCGCGACGGGCCTCGAAGCCGGCCTCCTCGTAGAAGCCGGCCGAAAGCGCCGTTCGGATCATTCCGGGACATATGGCGTTGCTGCGCACGCCTTCGGGCCCCCACTCCGCCGCCATCTGGCGCGACATCAGCAGCACGCCCGCCTTGCTGGCGCTGTAGGCGCCGCTGCCCGTCTGCGGAAAGAGGGCCGAGATGGAAGCCACATTGACGATGCTGCCGCACCCGGCCTCTCGCATGGGCTCTGCGAAGGCCCGTGCGCACAGCAGGTAGCCCGTGAGGTTGACCGACAGGACATGGTTCCAGTCGGCGAGGCTCACATCCGCCAACCCCCCCGGGCGCAGCAGGCCGGCGTTGTTGACAAGGACTCGGCAGTTGCCGAGTTCGGCCCGCACGTGCTGCGCAGCGGCCTCCACGCTGGCCTCGTCCGCGATGTCGCAGCGCACGGCCAGACCGGAGGCGCCGAGTTCCGAGGCCACGCCCTGTGCCCCCGCGAGATCGCGATCGAGCAGCGCGACCTTTGCGCCTGCCTGCGCCAGGCTGCGGGCGACGGCAGCGCCGATGCCGCTGGCAGCGCCGGTCACGACGCACACCTGTCCTTCCAAGCCGAGCCAGTGCGGCCGAGAGTTGGGGGTCATGAGGTCTCCTTTTTTTGAAGACCAAATTGTTGGCATGCCCGCGCTGACTGGTTTTGACGAATCCAGCAAATGTCAGGACAATTCGTGCAGGCTTCGACGGAAATCACATGGCGAGGGACATTCCGAACTACTCCCTCTACGGGGACCAAGCACTGCCAGCCTGGCAGAGCTTCTTCGATTTCGAATGGATCCCGGAGCGCTCGCTCCCTTACAACTGGGAGATCCGACCCCACACGCACGATGCATTCATCCAGATCCTTTGCCTGACGCAGGGCTCGGTCGAAGTGCTGCTCGATCAGGCACGGATCCAGCTGGCGTCGCCCTGCATTCTTCTGATTCCTGCACAAACCGTGCATGGATTTCACTTTTCTCCCGACGTCGACGGCCCGGTGATCACGGCGGCACAACGCCCGCTGGAATCCTTGGCCGGCGTACTCATGCCAGAGTTGCTGCAGACGGTCCACAAGCCAGGCGCCACCGCTCTGCCAAGCGAACGCGACATTGAAGAACTCATGCCACTCTTCCTGGCGATCGAGCGCGAGAGTCGCTTCCACGCCACCGGCCATGTGGCGGCGGGCATGTCACTGTTGATCGCCCTGCTCGTGAAGATCGCACGACTGCAGGCGATCCAGGCGACGGAGCCGGTGCGGCTCGCTTCACGAAAGGCCGTGCAGATCGAAAAGTTCCGGGCCCTCGTCGACCGGCATTTCAAGGAGCACCTCCCGATGCAGGCGTACGCATCGCAGCTGGGCGTCACACCGGGCCAGCTGACACGTCTCTGCCGCGACGCACTGGGCATGTCCGGCTTGGAAGTGGTGCAAGCCCGATTGATCCACGAGGCCCAGCGGGAACTCGTCTATACCGCGAGCAGCGTCCGCCAGTTGGCCGACGGGCTCGGCTTCGCTGACGAGGCCTACTTCAGTCGATTCTTCCGGAAGCGAACCGGAATGACGCCACGCGAGTTCCGAGCTCGCGCGGCCGAGGCCATGCGCAACCCGGAGCGAACGCTCAAGCCGTAGAGCGAGGACGCCGCTGCACGATCCTGTTTTTTGGAATACTATTCAGATATTGAACTTTGTTCCAACACCCGCATCGGGGATCTGACATGTCTTCATCTGCTTGCGAACCTCATCCCCGCTTCCCCATCGGCGTGATCGGAGCGGGTGCCATCGGCCGCATGCACATCGAACGTCTTGCGCGGCACGACGCGGTCGCGCTAGGCGCCATCGCCGACCCGACCGACGGCGCTCGCCTGCTGGCCGACCGCCTGGCAGTGCCATGGTTCGCCGACTACCGCGACATGCTTGCGCGCGCGCCGATCGAGGGCGCGATCGTCGCCACGCCCAACGCCACCCATGCCGAAATCGGCCTGGCTTGCATCGCCCGCGGGCTTCCCGTCCTGATGGAAAAGCCGGTCGCCGACAACGCCGAGGAAGCGAAGCGCTTGTGCGATGCCGCAACGGCGCACGGCGTGCCGCTGATGGTCGGTCACCAGCGGCGCCACAATCCGATCATGCGTGCGGCCAAGGCGCTCATCGCAGATGGCGTGCTGGGCCGCCCGGTCAGCGTGAACGCCATGGCGACCTGGCTCAAGCCCGACAGCTACTACGACGTTGCTTGGCGGCGGCAGCCGGGCGGAGGCCCGGTGCTGATCAATCTGATTCACGACATCGACATGCTGCGCTACCTGCTGGGCGAAATCGCAGAAGTCCAGGCGCTCACCTCCAACGCCTTGCGCGGCTTCGAGGTCGAGGACACTGCGGCAGTGACGCTGCGATTCGCCAACGGGGCGCTCGGCACGATGTGCGTTTCGGACACGGCAGTCTCGCCGTGGAACTGGGATCTGGCCGCCGGAGAAGCATCACACTATGCGCAGCAGGACGTGAACTCGCATTTCATCTCCGGCACGGAAGGCTCGCTGACATTGCCGCGGCTCGATGTGTGGCGCTACCGTGGCAGCCGCGGCTGGCACGCTCCGTTGACGCACGAACGCACGGCGGTCCACGCCGCCGACCCCTACACCGAACAACTGCGCCATTTCCGTGCCGTAGCGGAAGGTCAGGAGACGCCGGTGTGCTCGGGGCCCGACGCGTTGCGGACCCTCCAGGCGATCCAGGCTGTGCTTCGGGCGGCGCAGACCCGACAACCGGTAAGCTTGGCCATTTAAACAACCCACGCGCGCCTCGAGGCCGCTGAAGGCAGATCCGAATGTCCGGCGTATTGCAAAGAACCCTGGGTATCCTCGAACGGCTGGCCGCCGACGTCAACGGCGTTTCCCTCGCCACCCTGGCCGATGAGCTGGAGATGCCGCGCAGCGCGGCCCATCGCTTGCTCCTGGAACTTGCAGCGCAAGGATACGTTCGGCAGTCGCGAGAGCGCGGAGACTATGTCTTGACGACAAAACTGGTTTCTCTCGGCCTCAACTACCTGAAGTATTCCGGTGTCGTGGATTTGTGCCAGCCCATCCTGGACCGGCTGGCCGAATCCAGCGGCGAACTGGTGCGCCTCGGCGTGGTGGATGTGGATCACCTGACCTGGGTGGCGCTTTCACAGGGCGCGCGCAGCGGCTTGAAGTACGACCCCGACATGGGGATCGACGCACAGCTGTCTTGTACGTCTTCAGGGCAGTGCTGGCTCGCGACACTGAGCGACGACGATGCAATTGCACTCGTTACCAAACAGGGGCTGGGAAAGCCGGAGCGCTTCGGTCCCAACGCCCCCCCTTCCATTGCCGCGCTCATGAAGGCGCTACGCCGAATCCGAGCGGATGGCTATGCCGTCACGAGCGAGACCTATGTGGAAGGGCTGGCGTCCGTCGCAGTCGCGATCCGGCCGGGCAACAAGGGCGCAGTCGGCGTGTTGGTCATTTCCGGGCCGACCGTCCGCCTGAATGAAAAGAAGCTTCGGGAACTCGCCCCGGCGTTGACGGAGGCCGCCAACGAAATTGCGGCCGTGAGTGCGGCCTCGCCGTTGCTCAATCGCGCCCATGCAGGCGCGGGATACTAAGTCTTGCGCCACGACGCTCCTGGCCCGAAGTACCTGAGGGCCTTGTGACCGAGCGCCGTCACCATGTGGACGCAGGCGGGTTGCGGCCGGGCCGTCCCCAGCGGCGGGAAGCTGCAGATGATGTGGCCAGCCTCATGGAGGATTCGCAGTTCCCGTTGGACTGATGGATTGACGATGTCGATCGGCGGTTCGGCATCAGCGAGCGCCTGGAGCAACTCTAGCGGCATCGGCATGGCAGACTCCTCGAACGATGGTCAGCACCTACCCAGACCGGTCGGGGAGGCGGTCCCCGGCATCGGGGAATCCGCTCGGTCAAGAGCGGCGCCTCAGCGTCCCCTACCAGCGCCGGAGACCGCCACATCGCTGTCGAGGTTGTGCGATGGAAAACCGCGTTTGCTACCTCGACTCGAACCCAATCGCCGTTGTGGCCGACAGGGCACCGAAAGAATCTGCCGATGTGCACGGCGTAGCGGCCGCGACGTGAAGTCTAGGGCGGGAACCGAAAATTGATAGAAAAAACTGGCGCGCCTCAGGCTCGACCTCATCAATAGAGGTGAGGCGACCTGTTCAGCGGCTCAAGCCACTCCACTGCCGCATGCCCGCATGAGCCACTGCTCTTCCGAGCCCATCCGCCGCGCTTGCTCGCATCGCGCGGCCACTCGGAGGCGCGGAGGAACTGCTCACGCAGCGAACGCGGCCAGATTCAATCCAAGCGCCGCCGTCGCGCGCAGGTTCGCAGGGACGGATCACGCCGGCGGCTCAACAACTTTGACCAGGCTCGCTCACCATACCCCCCAAGAACCGCGGCCTGTAACGGCACTGTCACGGCGACGCTCTTCAATGCGGGGCACCCCCCACACCCCCAGGAGCTCTCATGTCGCTAAATTCCCGCCGCGGTTTTCTGCGCGGCTCGACCTCGGTTGCCGCCCTCTCGTTCATCGGCACCATGCAGGCGCTGCAAGCTCGAAACGCCCACGCCGCCACCGGCAGCACCGGCCTCGTCGCCAGCCCGTACGGTCCCGTCGCGCCGGCGCTCGATGAAGCCACGGGCCTGCCGCTGCTGCAGCTGCCTGAGGGTTTTGCCTACCGGTCCTACGGCTGGACCGGTGACCCGATGAACAACGGCCAACCCTGCCCGAGCAATCACGACGGCATGGCGGTGATTGCTTCGTACGGTCGCGGCAACAGCGTCGACGTGGTGCTGGTGCGCAACCACGAGCGCGGCCAATCGACAGGCCTGATCCAGGCGCCGGCCATGTACGACACCGCCTCGAGCAGCGTGAACGGTCGATTTGCCGGCGGCGGAACCACCAACCTGCGCTTCAAGGGCCGCCAGTGGCTCGGCATGGAGGCGAGCCTGGGCGGCACCCTCACCAACTGCGCCGGCGGTCCCACGCCCTGGGGCACCTGGCTCAGCTGCGAAGAGACCGGCAGCAACCTCGAATCGCAAGGCGGCAAGAAGCACGGGTACGTGTTCGAGGTGCGCGCTAACGCGGCCGAGACGACGGGCAAGCCGATCGTCTCGATGGGCCGGTTCAGCCACGAGGCCGTCGCCGTCGACCCGAAGACGCGCTTCGCCTACCTCACCGAGGACAGCCGCAACAAGTCGGGCTTCTATCGTTTCATCCCCAACGATGCGAGCGGCCGCCCGGGCAGCTACGAAGCGGGCGGCAAGCTGCAGATGGCCAAGGTGGTCGGCAAGGTCAACGCCGACCTCAATGTCGCCTCGACCGGCGACACGCACAGCCTCGAATGGGTGGACATCGCCGATCCCGATGCCAACCCGGCGTCGATTGCGCTGCCAGGCTTTGCGGGCACCACATCGGTGGCCGGCCCGTTTGCGCAGGGCTGGGCGCAGGGCGGCTTGCGCATGGCGCGAGGCGAAGGCATCTGGCATCACGACGGCAAGCTCTTCATCGTCGACACCGCGACCGGGGTGAACGACGCGGGCGCGGGCGGCAACGGCGAAGGCGCCGTGTGGGAGTACGACCTGGCCACGGCCATGCTCAAGGCGGTCTTCGTGTCACTCAACGCCGTGACCGCCAACAACCCCGACAACATCACGATCAGCCCGCGCGGCGGCGTGCTGCTTTGCGAAGACGGCGGCGGCGTCGACGACCAAGGCCAAGGTCGCATCGAGCGCCTGGTCGGCCTGACCTCCGAAGGTGCGAGCTTCGTGTTCGCGCGCCACAACGTGAACCTCAGCGCCGATCAGATCGCCTCAGCCGGCAAGATGGTCGCGCCGGGCGACTACCGCAACAGCGAGTTCTGCGGGGCCTGCTTCGATCCGGCGGGCAAGGTGCTGTTCGTGAACGTGCAGTCGCCCGGCATCACGTTCGCGATCTGGGGGCCTTGGGCACGCGGCCCGCTTTGATGGCAGGACGGCGTTGGCAGGCACGGCCGCCGGCAGGCAATGCGCACATGGCCATTCACTCGTGGCCGGGCTGCGCAACCCCAGGCGATGGCAGAAAAGGCTGTGTCGCGTCACGCTCCGCCAGACTTTCGAGAATGGCAGCCTGGCGCAGGTGGTAAAGCACCTTTCGCAAAATAGGCTCGGCTTCGTGCTGCAGGAAGTCGTTGGCCTTCGGATCCTTGCGGTACATGCGAAGGACCGTCACAGCCTGCATCGCCTTTTGCCGCCCTCTCAGTCCATGCGATTGCGCAAGTTTTCGCAGCTCCTTTTTCACGCCGGTCCCATGACGCGGTCTTCAGGAACTGTCATGGCGAGGCGAAACGGCGTGCGACCACATCGAACTGATGTTCCTCTTCTCTCGTCCCTCAAGCCGGTAGCCGAACATTGAATCGTCGTTGGTAGTGAGAAAATCGTGACTTTTGCTGAATCCAGTGTAGTTCAAAAGTTCACGGGGCAATCTCTGAAACCCCGATTCGCGCCATGCGTTGGCCCGGGGCACCAGACGACACCGCCGGCTTCGACGGCGGGAACCAACACCATGGCCTGCTCGGCCGAGCGCCTCCGACCCCTCGCGTCCTTCAGCCCTGCTCTGGACGGGCTTGCGCACTTTGCTTGAGATCGACAGGTGCAAAGTACCTGGTCCGGAATTTTTCTTTTGATGGTTCTCCACTAGCATTCGGCGCCTTCGCGCATGGGTCCGAAGCAGAAGCTGCCAGCGAGATCCACTGCCTCTTCCCCACCTATCTCGTCTCATCCTGATGTTTCGTTCATTGCCCAAGTAAGACATGCTGAATGCCACCCACCGCATCGTTGAAGAACGCGCCCACATCCCGGTGCAGCGAGCTTCGGCTGAGGCCGCTGCGGCCTGAGCGTTGGCGCTTCCCGCCCTGATTCGCCTTGCGCGGACAGGCCGATCAGTTCCAGCCGCACTGTCACGCTTGAGCCCCTGGCCGGCGCGGCACACGCAGCACTTCTCATATTCATTGCATGCACACACCCATCGGCCCAAATGCGGCTTGGCAGCAGCGCAGCCTGCGCAGCGTCTGGCACCCGTGCACACAGATGCAGCGCGCCGCCRCAGTCCCGCCGCTACCGATCGCGCGCGGCGAGGGCCCATGGCTCATCGACCACGAAGGCCATCGCTACTTCGACGCCACCAKCTCGTGGTGGGTCAACCTGTTCGGCCATGCCGATGCGCGCATCAACGCGGCCTTGAAGGACCAGCTCGACCGCCTGCCGCACGTGATGCTGGCCGGCTGCACCCACGCACCGGCGGTGGAACTGGCCGAGCGCCTGTCGGCCCTCACCGGTGGCGTGCTCGGCCATTGCTTCTTCGCCAGCGACGGCGCCTCGGCGGTCGAGATCGCGCTCAAGATGAGTTTCCACCACTGGCGCAACCTCGGGCGTCCGGAGAAGCGGGAGTTCGTCTGTTTGCGGCACGGCTACCACGGCGAGACGCTCGGCGCCCTGGCAGTCACCGACGTGCCGGTGTTCCGCGACGCCTACGATCCGCTGCTCATGCGTGCCCACCAGGTGATGTCGCCCGACGCACGCCAGGCCGCGCCCGGCGAGACCGCCGTGGACGTGGCCRCGCGTGCCGCCGCCGAGCTGGAGGCACTGTTCGAAGCGCGCCATGCGCACATCGCCGCGCTGATCATCGAGCCGCTGGTACAGGGCGCCGCCGGCATGGCGATGCACGACGCGGCCTACCTGCGTACGGTGCGCGCGCTGTGCGACCGCTACGAGGTGAGCCTGATCGCCGACGAGATCGCAGTGGGCTGCGGACGTACCGGCACCTTCTTCGCCTGCGAGCAGGCCGGGATCTGGCCGGACTTCGTCTGCCTGTCCAAGGGCATCAGCGGCGGCACGCTGCCACTGTCGCTGGTGATGACGCGCGACGAGATCTACGAGGTTTTCCTCGACGACGACGTTGCGCGCGGTTTCCTGCACTCGCACTCCTACACCGGAAATGCGCTGGCCTGCCGGGCGGCGCTGGCGGTGCTCGACCGCTTCGAAGAGGACGACGTCCTGCAGCGCAACCGGCAGCGCGCTGCGGCATTGACATCGGCGCTCTCGCCCTTGCGGAACGACCCGCGCGTCGAGCACTTCCGCCMGCGCGGGATGATCTGGGCGTTCGATGTGCGGGAGGCCTTCGTCGGTGAGCGCTTTGCCGAACGCTTCCACCTCGCCGGCCGCGCGCGCGAACTGCTGATCCGACCGATCGGCCGTACCGTCTACCTGATGCCGCCCTATGTGCTGGACGACGAACTGGCAGCCTGGCTCGCGCAACGCGTGATGGCAACGCTGGACGCCACGGCCGACATCGAGAACGCCCATGCTGATCGAACACCTGAACCACCAACTGCGTGAGCGCGACGCCCAGGCGCTGCGAAGGCAGCGCCGCACGACCGAGTCGCCGTGTGCGCCGCATCAGCGGGTGTCCGGGCGCGACGTGCTGGCCTTCTGCAGCAATGACTATCTGGGGCTGGCGAACCATCCGGCCCTGATCGAGGCGCTGGCCGAAGGCGCGCGCCGCCATGGCGCCGGCAGCGGCGCGTCACATCTGATCAGCGGCCATTCGCGCGCCCATGTGTTGCTCGAGGACGAACTCGCGCGCTGGCTGTCGCCCTGCATCCCGGAGGCAAGGGCGCTGAGCTTCTGCACCGGCTACATGGCGAACCTGGCACTACTCACCGCTTTGGGCGATGCCAGCGCGACGATCTTCGCCGACAAGCTCAACCATGCATCGCTGGTCGACGGCGCGCTGCTGGCCAAGGCGCCGCTGCAGCGCTACCCCCACGGCCGGCTCGATGTGCTGGCGAGCCATCTCGGGCGATGCAGCACACCGATCAAGTTGATCGTGACCGATGCCGTCTTCAGCATGGATGGCGACCTGGCCGACCTGCCGGCCCTTCTGGCGCTGGCCGAGGCGCACGATGCCTGGCTGGTCATCGACGATGCGCATGGCTTTGGCGTGCTGGGCCCGCGCGGCAGCGGCAGCCTGTCGCACTTCGGCCTGCGCAGCGAGCGCCTCATCTACATGGGCACGCTGGGCAAGGCCGTAGGCCTGGGCGGGGCCTTCGTGGCCGCCCACCCGAGCGTGATCGACTGGCTGGTGCAATCGGCGCGCAGCTACATCTACACCACGGCGGCACCACCGGCGATCGCGCATGCCGTGCTCACCAGCCTGCGCCTGATCGCCGGCGACGAGGGCGACGCGCGGCGGGCCCGATTGGCGCAATCGATCGCCATGCTGCGCGATGGCCTCTCGACATTGACGCAGGAGTACCCCGGTCTCGGCTGGCGCCTGGCCGATTCCGCCACGGCGATCCAGCCGATGATCGTCGGCGACAACGCCGCGGCGCTGGACCTGGCGGCAACGCTCGACGCCCAGGGCCTGTGGGTGCCGGCGGTCCGTCCGCCGACGGTGCCTGCAGGCACCGCACGGCTGCGCATCACGCTGAGCGCCGCGCACACGCCGAAGGATGTGCAGGCGCTCCTCGATGGCTTGACGCGGGCCGCCGGGACGCTGCGATGAGTTCCGCTGCGATGCGTGGTTGCTTCGTCACCGGCACCGACACCGAGGTCGGCAAGACGCGCATCAGCGCCGCGTTGCTGCACTGGCTCGGCGAGCAGGGCCGGCGTTGCGCCGGCTACAAGCCGGTGGCGGCCGGCACCGAGGTGATCGATGGCGAGGACGTCAACGACGATGTGCGCGCGCTGCGCAATGCGAGCTCGGTGGCGTTGGCCGATGCCGAGGTCGGGCCGTTCCAGTTCGAAGCTGCCTGCGCACCGCACATCGCGGCGGCGCTCGAGGGCCGTTCGATCGAACGCGCCGCCCTGCTGCAGGGCGCCCTGGCGCTCGCGACGCGCGCCGAGTATCTGATCGCCGAGGGCGTTGGCGGGTTCCGTGTGCCGCTCGGGCCGGACTTCGACAGCGCCGACTTCGCCATGGACCTGGGCTTGCCGGTCGTGCTGGTGGTCGGGCTGCGGCTCGGCTGCATCAACCATGCACTGCTCAGTGCCGAGGCGATTTGTGCACGCGGTCTGCGATTGGCTGGCTGGGTCGCGAACACTGTCGATCCGGCGATGCTGCATCGCGACGACAACCTTGYCACCCTTGGCCATGAACTGCGGCGGCACTGGCAGGCGCCTTGCCTCGGCGTGGTTCCCCGGCTGGCCAGCCCTGACCCTGCGGCAGTTTCGGCCCACCTCGACGATGCCGCGCTGCGGGCGCTCTTCGGCCTTTGAGACAAGCCCTCTTTGACGCGAAAAACAACCCACGATCTGGAATCCACATGACGACGAACACCATTTCTCTCTCCGCGCTGCGCCCTGCGCCTTCTCGCATCCCGACGCAGGCCGAGGCGCGCTGGCGCGTCGCAGAGATCGAGGCCCTGTTCGCGCTGCCGTTCATGGATCTGCTGTTTCGCGCGCAGCAGGTTCATCGCGAGCATTTCGATGCCAATGAAGTGCAGTTGTCCACGCTGCTGTCGATCAAGACCGGTGGCTGCGCGGAAGATTGCGGCTACTGCCCGCAGTCCGCGCACTTCGACACCGGCGTCGAGGCGAGCAAGCTGATGCCGCTGCAGGAAGTCGTCGAAGCAGCACAGGCGGCCAAAGCCCAAGGCGCCACGCGCTTCTGCATGGGCGCGGCCTGGCGCAGCCCCAAGGCGCGCGACATGGAGCGCGTGACCGACATGGTGCGCGAGGTGCGCGCACTGGGCCTGGAGACCTGCATGACGCTGGGCATGCTCGAAGCGGAACAGGCCCGGGCCCTGAAGGATGCGGGGCTGGACTACTACAACCACAACCTCGACAGCGCTCCCGAGTTCTACGGCAACATCATCGGCACCCGCACCTACCAGGACCGGCTCGATACGCTGGGCCATGTGCGCGACGCCGGCATCCATGTCTGCTGCGGCGGCATCGTGGGCATGGGCGAGAGCCGCGCCCAGCGCGCCGGGCTGATCGCGCAACTGGCCAACCTCGAGCCCTATCCCGAGTCGGTGCCGATCAACAACCTGGTGCAGGTCGCCGGCACGCCGCTGGCGGGCACCGAGCCGCTCGACCCCTTCGAGTTCGTGCGCACCATCGCGGTGGCGCGCATCACGATGCCGACGACCATGGTGCGGCTGTCGGCCGGGCGCGAGCAGATGGACGAGGCGCTGCAGGCGCTGTGCTTTGCCGCCGGCGCCAATTCGATCTTCTACGGCGACAAGCTGCTGACCACGAGCAATCCGCAGGCCGAGCGCGACCGGGCGCTGTTCGAGCGGCTGGGGTTGAGAGCGCAGAGCAAACAATGAGTGCGGTGCTGGCGCCGCCGCCGAACCCGCTCGGCCGTCCGATCATCGACGCGGCGTTCCGCGCCGACCCCTATCCGGCCTACGCCGCGCTGCGCGAGGCCGGGCCGATCCACTGGAGCGACGAGTTCTTCGGCGGTGCGTGGCTGCTGACCCGCCATGCCGATGTCGAGGCGGTGCTTCGCGATGCCGTGCGATTCTCGGCGCAGCGCACCGGCGGCTGGGTGATGCAAAGCCCGGCCGCCCGCAGCGAGCTGAGGGATTTCCAGCAGCTCTTCGCGCGGGCGATGCTGTTTGTCGATGCCCCGGATCACACGCGCATCCGCGGTGTGCTCAACGCAGGCTTTCGCAGCGACGTCCTGCAGCAGTTCGCGCCGGCCATCGAGCGGCGCGTCGACGCCCTGCTCGACGCGGTGGATGCCGACGCGGGCTTCGACTTCATGCAGGCGCTGGCGCGGCCGCTGCCGGCCGAGGTGATGGCGATGCTGATGGACATCCCTGCGGCCGATCGCGGCGACTTCATCGCCTGGTCCGACGATCTGGCGACCTTCATCGGTGCACCCCTGCCGTCGCTCGAACAGGCACGGCGCGCACGCACCAGCCTGCTGGCGATGACCGGCTACTTCGAGCATCTCGTGCCGCAGCGGCGGAGCACCCCGGGCGACGACCTCGTGAGCCGGCTGCTGCGGGCCGAGGCGGCGGGCGACATCCAGCCCGGTGCCGAACTGCTCGCCCAATGCGCGATGCTGCTGTTCGCCGGCCACGAGACCACGCGCAACCTGCTGGGCAACGGCCTGCAGGCACTCCTCGCCGATCCTGGCCAGTGGCAACGCCTCCGGAACGACCCGGCCTTGCTGCCGGGCGCAGTGCGCGAACTGCTTCGCTTCGACAGCCCGGTGCAGTACACCGGCCGCCGCGTGGCGGCCGATCTGGTGCTGCACGGTCGGCAGCTGCGCCGCGGCGACCTGGTGGTCGCGCTCATCGCCTCTGCCAACCGCGATCCGGTGCGCTACTCAGAAGCCGATCGCCTGGACATCGCGCGCCGCCCCGGCGGCTTGCTGTCGTTCGGCGCCGGGCCGCATGTGTGCATCGGCGCCAGCCTGACGCTGATGGAGGCTCAGATCGTCTTCGATCGCCTGCTGCATCGGTTCCCGCATCTGCGCCTGGTCGACGCCCAGCCGCGCTGGAGCGGCAATGCGGTGTACCGAGGGCTCAGCGCGCTGCCGGTGCGTCAGTTTCAGGCCGCCGGTCTGCGCATCAGCATGCCGCGACGATAGGTCTCGGCAATGAGCATGCGCGGGCCCTCGGGTGTCACGATGCAGTACGTGCGCGACGCTTCGGTGTCAGGGAGCCCACCTCCCGCGCCCCAGAGCCGTTCGTACAGCGCCGGCGACGCATCGAGGAACGAGCGGCGCACCCACAGGCGCGACAGAAGATGACCGATCGGCATCGCGCCAGCCTCGAGGTCGCGCTGCACATCCTCCGGCAGGCCCTCGAGTGCGATGTACGACAGGTTGTCCATCATCACCTGGCCGTGAGCGGCGAGGCAGGTGATCCGCTCGATGAAGCTCGCGCCTGGAAGCGCGGCACGCACTTCGGCCGGCACCGCCTGCACGATCCGCTGCTCCAGCACATGCAGCGAAACCGGACCGCCGGCGATGGTTTCGCACAGACGGGTGGTCGATCCATCCTGCGCCAGCAGCAGGCGCAGCACCTCGCGGGCGTGCTCTTCCCGCGCGGGCGAATCCGATGGAAGGTGAAAGCGTTGACGCTCAAGCGCCTGATATTTGAATGAAGACATGATCGAAATTCAAGTGACGATTCGCCCCGTGGCCCTGCCGGACGGTCCACGTGGCACGATGGCGCGGCTGCGCGGCGATGGACGCTTCGCGCTGCTCGAAAGCGCGCTGCCCATGCCGCGCCAGGCCCAGTGGTCCTACGTTGCCGGACCGGCATTGGCCACACTGTACACAGACGAAACCACGACCCGGCTCGAACGGGACGGCCGCGAGATCGCCTCCTGGGCCGACCCCTTCGAAGCGCTCGCAGCGGTCGCCGCGGGGCATCCTGACAGCGTCCGCTTCGAGGGCGACTGTCCCGAGGGCATGGACTTCGTCGGTGGCTGGGTGGGCGTGCTGGGCTACGACCTCGCCCGCCATGTCGAGCGCCTGCCTGAACAGGCCCTGCACGATCCGGTGCTGCCCCGGCAATGGTGGATGGCGGTGGACCAGGTGCTGGGCTTTCACCATCCGAGCGGGCAGTGGTGGGAGGCCACCGTCCGCGGCCCTTCGGAGCGCTGGCCCTGGACCCGCACCGATCGGATCGAAGCCTGGCGCCGCACTGTGGAGCGTGCTTGCGGCCCGCTGCCCGAACGCGGGCACTGGCACGCAGGTCCCCGCACCCTGGGCACGTCACGCGCTCAGTTCGAGAGCGGCGTCCAATCCATCCAGAAGGCCATCGTCCGCGGCGATGTACTTCAGGTCAACCTGACGCGACGTGAAGATCGGGCCTTCGAGGGCGATACCTGGGCCCTGTACGAAGATCTTGTGGCTGCGCATCCGGCGCCCTTCGCTGCCTACCTCGAAGGGCCGGGCTTCGCGATCGCAAGTTGCTCGCCCGAGCGATTCCTTCATCGCAGGGGCGACCGGCTCGAGGCGCGTCCGATCAAGGGCACTGCAGCACGCGGCACAGACGAAGCCGAGGATGCCGCGCGACGCCGGCATCTGGCGGCGAGCGTCAAGGACCGCGCGGAAAACGTGATGATCGTCGACCTGATGCGCAACGACCTTGGGCGCGTGGCGGTGGTCGGCAGCGTTGAAGTGCCCGAGCTGTTCGCGCTGGAGTCCTACGCCAGCGTGTGGCAGATGGTGTCGACCGTGCGTGCTCGAATTCGCCCGGACCGCGGCATTGCGCAACTGCTGCGCGCCTGCTGGCCGCCGGGTTCGATGACCGGTGCGCCCAAGGTCAAGGCGATGCAGATCATCGAGGAACTCGAACCCATGCGCCGTGGATGGTATGCCGGCTCGGTGGGCTATCTGGATTGCCGCGGCAACATGGACCTGTCGGTCGTCATCCGCACGGCGATCGTTGCCGACGGGCGAGTGATGGTGCAGCTCGGCGGCGGCATCGTTGCGGACTCCGAGCCCGCGGCCGAGTGGGCAGAGACGGTGGCGAAGGGACTTCGCATCGTCGAGACCCTGGAACGGGGGGCGAATGGGTGCTCATCGTTGCCGATTCGCGCGGCGAGACAAGCAGAGCACACACGCGAAACGAATGCGCACGCATCACACTGGCGTAGCGGCGTAGCGGCGTAGCGGAGGAGACGGGGTCGGACGCGGAGGCCTGAGTCCCTACGGCACCCGAGTCTCGAACGTCAGCACTTCGTGAAAGGTCGTGGCCATCCTGGGCCTGACGCCAAGGCCGATATCGAGGTTGCCGAAGTGCTCGGCCATCGGTGCGGATTGCTGCTTCAGTGGCCGGCCGCCGGCCGAAGCCAGTTTTCGATCACAAGGCCCGGCACGCGTGCAAAGTGTCGGGTGTTGTCCGTGACCACCACGGCGCCGAGGGCCAGCGCGTGCGCCGCGATCATCTCGTCGAAGTCGCCGATGGGCATGCCGCGTGCCTTCAGATCCGCCCGCAGCGCACCATGCCGGCTCGCCGCCTGGGCATCCCACGGCATGATCGGCACGATGCGCAGAAACTCGTCCACGATCCGATGCAACCGCACGGCCTCAGGCCGCTTGGCGACGCCGTAGCGGATCTCCGAACTGGTCACCGCCGAGATGCACCATTGGCCCGGCGGCAGCGCCTGCAATTTCGCATCGAATGCGGGGTGGCCGCGCATTGCTTCGCTCGCCGCGTTGGTATCCAACATGTAGAGGGTCACTCTTTCCAGCCCTCGAAGGGGTCGCGCTGTTGCTGGTCCTGCTCGCGATCAACCAGGAAGTCATGGGGCACCGGGCCCAACTGTTCGCGCAACTGCATGAACGATCTCCAGTCCACCGGCGAGCGCGCCGAAAGGATGACGTCGCCGGTGATCTCATCGCGGCGGATATACACCTCGGCGGCTCCTTCGAAGCGGAACTCGGCCGGCAGACGCACGGCCTGGCTGCCACCGGTCGCGAAGAGTTTGGCGATGGACTGCGGCATGGCGGACTCCGGGTGCATAAAGTATATACTAATGTATCTACTTTCCCTTGGCGTGTCAACCGCTCCCACTTCGCGGTGCGCCAACGAAATGTCGCATCGTGGCCTTGGTCCAGTTCCTGGATCCGAGGCACAGCGATGGCAATACCGGCGGTAACGATCACCATGTCGACGCGCGAGGTCGATCGGATCAAGACGGTGCAAGCCGTCGTCGACCCGATGACGCGCGCCAGCAAGGCCGCGCGTTCAATCCGTCGAACCGGCAAGACCTGGGAGAACTACACGCTCCGCCGAAGAAGGTAGCTGTCCATGACCCACCCGTGCTCCTCGCGGGCTGCTGCGCGAAGCGCAGCGATGCGTGGTCCGGTGCTGGCAAGAGGGCCGGCAAGAAGCAACTGGTACGGCATTCCGAGATAGGCTGCCCAATAGATCTCAATGCCCTCCGGGGGTAGAACCTGAAATGCGCTGACACCGTCGAGCAGGACCACGACCGTGTCCAGGCCTGCCGGCCAGCCGCCGGCCCTCAACTGACGTCCAGTGGTGATCAGCACCGAGGCCCCCAGGGTGTTGAGCGGGATGGCGTGTGCGGCGGTCAGCAACTGAACGCTGCTCAGGCCGGGAATCACCTCGACCCGCAGCGCCATGCCAGCCGTTTGCAGCCGTTCGGCAATGCGCATGCTGGAGTCGTAGAGGGAGGGGTCTCCCCAGACCAGCAGTGCCACACGACCGCCATGAGGCAGGCATGTGGCGATCTGCCCCGCCCACACGGCGGCAATGGCCGCGTGCCACTCGTGCACGCCGTCGAGATAGCTCGGCGCGGCGGTGTCGCGCACGGGCAGGTCGAACTCGACCAATCGGGCCTGACCGTTCAGATGCGTCGCGCAGATCTTGCGGCGCAAGTCGGCGAGCTCGGCCTTGTCGGCGCCCTTGCGCGGAATCAGGATGAGGTCGGCGCGGTTCAATGCACCGATGGCCTGGAGCGTGAGATGCTCGGGATTGCCGGTGCCGATGCCAATCAGCATCAGCTCGATCGTGGAAACGGCATTCATCGGCGGGCCCGCGCGGCAATCGGCCAGCTCGTGTTCAGGCTGCGTGGTGCAGACGCCGCGTCAGCAGCACCGACCCGCCCTGCCCTGCCCGCCCGCGCAGCCCCTTGGCTGCTGCCAGCACGGCCAGGTCGACCAGCGGCTCCAGCAGCACGACCGTCATGTAGGCGGCGCCGAAGCTGCCCACGGCTTGCAGCGTCTCTGCCCCGAAGCCGCGGCCGTAGATCGTCCAGAAAGCCACCCAGGCGACGATCCCTCCCTGGAACACCACCGACATCTTGAGCACATGCACGTAGCCCAGCTCGACATAGGGAAGCTTGGCCGGCAGCACCCGCTTGGCCACCGCCTGCATGGCGAACAGCGCGGCCAGCAAGGTGGTGACGTTCATGCCGTACTGCGGCAGGTCTTTCGGCTCGAAGAAGAGGCTCTGCAGCGCCAGCCCCGCGGCCAGGCCGATGGCGGTGGGCGCTGCGCCCAGAATCAGGAACAGCGACGAGCCCAGGATCAGGTGAACCTCGGACACGCCGACCGGCGCGTGCGGGAACACCTCGAAGAATACGAAGACCAGCATGGCGGCGAGCACGCTGCGCAGCAGCAGCGAGCCCGCACCCTCCTCGCGAATGTGGTTCAGGGACAGCTTCACTGCATAGAGCGCGCAGGCGCTCGCCGTGGCATAGGACAGCAGGATCTTGCTGCCGTCGACGATTCCGGGTTCCATGTGCATGGCGGGGCTCCGTAGGGTGAGTGCAGTCCGCTCAGCGGAGCTGCGAGGGGGTTGAAGGAAGGGAACGAGAAATGTGATGTCAGGCGGTTGGCGAATTGCCCGGTTCGGCGCGCGTCGGCCGGAACCTCCGGTCGTAGTCGCCGGCATAGAGACGGCTTTCGGCGAAGCCTTCAGCGGCCAGTGCGGGGCCGACGAGTATCAGCGCGGTGCGTTCCACGCCCTCGCCCATCGTCGCCTCGATGGTGGCCAAGGTCGCGCGGAAGATCTGCTCGTCCGGCCAACTTGCGCGATAGACCACGGCCACCGGACACTCGGCGCCGTAGAACGGCACCAGCTCTGCGACCACCTCGGCCAGCTTGTGGATGGACAGGTGCAAGGCGAGCGTGGCTCCGGTGGCGGCAAAGCCAGCCAAGGTCTCGCACGAGGGCATGGGCGACGCGCGGCCGGATGTGCGCGTCAGCACCACCGACTGCGCCAGGCCCGGCAGCGTGAGTTCGGCACCCAGCGCGGCCGCCGCAGCGGCGAACGAGGGCACGCCGGGCGTGACCGTGTAGGGGATGCCGACGGCCCGCAGACGGCGCAATTGCTCGCCCATCGCCGACCACACGGAAAGATCACCCGAATGCAGCCGCGCCACCTCCTGCCCTGCCGCATGGGCGGCGACGAATTCGGCGACGATGGCATCGAGATCGAGTGGCGCGGTGTTGACGATGCGCGCGCCGGGTGGACAGTGCGCCAGGATTTCTTCGGGCACCAGCGAACCGGCATAGAGGCAGACAGGACAGCGGCCGATCAGGTCGCGCCCGCGCAAGGTCAACAGGTCTGGCGCACCGGGACCGGCGCCGATGAAGTGGATGGTCATGGTCGAAACTCCGATTGTTGTGTGCACGCGGCGATCGCGCAGGTGGCAACGCGGTCGGTCGACACCACGCGTGGATGAAGCAACGTTGCACCCGGACCGCCGTGCATCAGGGCTGCCGCCAGGGCCGCCGCTTCGGCGGTGCTGCCGCTGCCGCGCAGCACACGTACCGTGGCGTGGTCGGTCAGGGTGACGGTGGCGTTCATCCGCGCAGYCTCCACGGCGCACACCGGCACACCCAGCTCCTCGGCCAGCGCACGCAGGGACGGTGCGTCGGCCTTGTCTTGCGCAGTGGCGAGCAAGGCAATCGACTGCACCGGCACCGTGGGTTGCAAGGCCGCGGCCGCGTGCGCCAACGCGTCGCGCAGCGATGCCAGCGTCGCACCGCTTCTGAAACCGAAGCCCGCCACCATCATCGCGTCGCACTCCATTGCACGATCGGGTAGGAAGCGCGCCAGGCACGCCGCGTCCCCAAGGGCGCGGCCTCCGCCAGCTCGATGCGTGTCAGGCTGCCGCCGGCGCGCGCGTGCCAGTCGCTCAGCAGCGCTTCGGATTCCAGTGTCACGGCATGGGCCACCACACGGCAGCCTTGCGGAAGCAGGCGCCACAGATGCGCCAGCATCGCGTCGCTGAGGCCGCCGCCGATGAAGACCGCATCCGGCGGCGGCAGGCCGGCCAAGGCTTCGGGTGCGCTGCCTGTCACCAATGCGAGCCGATCGACGCCCAGCCGGTCGGCATTGGCACGCAGCCGCATCGCGCGCTCGGGGTCGCCCTCGATGGCCACGGCCTCGCACCTCGGATGCGCCAGCAGCCATTCGATGCCGATCGACCCGGAGCCCGCACCGATGTCCCACAGCCGCTCGCCGGGCCGCGGAGCCAGGGCGCACAGCGCCAGGGCACGCACCTTCTGCTTCGTGAGCTGGCCGTCGTGTGCAAATGCGTCGTCCGGCAGGCCCGTGCTGCACGGCATGGCCATGCCCGTTCCGGCCACCTGCAAGGCCACGGCCACCGGATGCCGCACATCGGTCAGGTCGAAGGCGGACGCAGCGACGTCGCGCCGCCGCTCGTGCGGGCCACCCAGTGCTTCGAGCACGCTCATCGCGCTGGCGCCGCAATCGTTGTCGACGAGGTAGCGCGCGAGCGCCGCCACTGCGGCACCGTCGCGCAGCAGCAGCAGCAGCCGCTCGCCCGTGTGCAGGTGCGGTCGCAGACGCGCCAGCGGCGCCGCGTGCAGACCCAGGCAGGTCAAGTGCTCCAGCGGCCAACCCAGGCGCGCAGCCGCCAGGCCGAATGTCGATGCAGCGGGCAAGGCATGCCATTCGTGCGCGCCGAGATGGCGCGTCACCGAGCTGCCCGCGCCGAACCAGAACGGGTCGCCGGAGGCCAGCATCGCCACGCGGCGACCGCGCTGTGCCAGTAGGATCGGGATGCCATCGGCGAACGGCACCGGCCATTCGAGCCGCTCGGCGCGCAGACCGGGCAACAACGCCAGATGCCGGGCGCTGCCGGCCACCAGTTCGGCCGCATCGAGTGCTGCGCGGCTGGCGGAAGGCAGGCCCGTCCATCCGTCTTCGCCGAGCCCGATGATCGTCAACCACGGGGTAACTTCAGTGAATTCAGCCATGCGCAATGTCCTGGTCCTGGGCGGCACGCTCGAAGCGAGCGCGCTGGCACGGGCGCTCGCCGAAAGAGGCGAACGCGCCGTGCTGTCCTATGCCGGCCGGGTGGCCCAGCCCAAGGCGCAGCCCATCGCCGTGCGCGTGGGTGGCTTCGGCGGCGTGAGCGGCCTGGTGCGCCATCTGCGCGAAGAGCAGGTGACGCACGTCGTGGACGCCACCCATCCCTTCGCCGCGCGCATGAGCGCGAACGCGGTCGCGGCTTGCGCGGAGTGCGGCCTGCCCTTGCTGGCCTTGACTCGCCCCGGCTGGCAGGCAGGCCCCGGCGACCGCTGGCAGCCCGTGCCCGACCTGCCCGCGGCCGTCGCCGCGCTGAGCGGGCCGCCGCGCCGCGTGATGCTGGCCTTGGGCCGCATGCACCTGTCCGCCTTCGCGGCACAGCCGCAGCATCACTACATCCTGCGGCTGGTCGACCTGCCCGAGCTGCGGCCGCCCTTGCCGCAACACACGGTCATCGTCTCGCGCGGGCCCTTCGACCTGAAGGGCGACATCACCCTGCTGCGCGCGCAGCGCGTGGACGTCCTGGTCTGCAAGAACGCCGGCGGCACCGGTGCAGAGGCCAAGCTGCACGCTGCCCGCGAGCTCGAACTGCCGATCGTGATGGTGGCGCGGCCACCGCTGCCCGCGCGACAGGAAGTGACACGCGTGGCCGAGGTGCTGCTGTGGCTGGAGGCAGCGCATCATGCGGCCACCTCGCGCGGCGCCGAGCGCGGCGTGTAGACCCAGGGTCGGCCCTGGCGGGCAATGACCCGCGTCAGACTGGATCCGACGATGACGACGGTGCGCATGTCGGCCATTTCGGGTTGTGCATCTTGCAGCGCGACCACGCGGATGGTCTCGTCGGGCGTGGACACGGCACGGGCGAAGATCACCGGACGCGCCGGGCTTCCCGCCGCGCCGCAGGCCTCGCGCAGGACGGCCAGCGTTCGGGCGAAGCCGCTCGGGCGGGACACGGAACGCGGGTTGTAGAAGGCCATCGCGAAATCGGCCTGCACCGCCAGCCGCAGACGGCGTTCCACCAGGGCCCAGGGCTTCAGGTTGTCCGACAGGTTGATGGCGCAGAAGTCGTGGCCCAGCGGCGCTCCGGCGCGCGCGGCGGCAGCCAGCATCGCGGTGATCCCGGGCAACACGCGCACGTCCAGCAGGCGCCATGCAGCATCGCCCGCCTCCACCGCCTCGAACACCGCGGAGGCCATCGCGAACACACCCGGGTCGCCCGACGACACCACCACCACGCGCCGGCCTTCGGCGGCCAGGCGCAGCGCGTGGGCGGCGCGTTCCATCTCGACGCGGTTGTCGCTCGCGTGCAGCCTGAGTCCGGCGCGCGGCGCCACCCGGGCCACGTAGGGGATGTAGCCGACCACGTCGGTGGCATCGGCCAGGGCCGCGCTCACCTCGGGTGTCACGCAGCCATCGGCGCCCGGGCCGAGCCCGGCGATGACCAGCCAGCCCGCTGCATGCGTCGGCACCGTGGCCGCGTTCGTCGCCAGGCTCATGGCCGCCGTCCTTGCCCATGCACCAGCACGATCGAAAAGTAGGGCGTGACGCGGCCTTCGGCCTCCGCAAGCCGCATCACCTTCTGACCCGGCATGGTGGCGAACTCGACCAGCCAGGCGTCTTGCAGTCGACCCGCCGTCGTCAATGCACGGCGCACCTTGTCGATGTGGCGACCGATCTTCATGACGACCAGCGCCTCGCTGTCGGCCATGTGGCGCGCGAGCCGCGCTTCGGGCAGCGTGCCCATCAGCACGGTCAACACGTCGTCGCCCCAGGTGATGGGCTGGCCGGTGGCCGTCCATGCACCCGACATGCCGGTGATCGCCGGCACCACCTGCACCGGGTGGGTCTCGATCAGCCGGGTGTAGAGGTGCATGAACGAGCCATAGAAGAACGGATCGCCCTCGCACAGCACGACCACGTCGTGGCCGGCGTCCGACAGCGCCCGCAGCTGCGCCGCGCACTCGGCATAGAAGCCGGACAGCAGTTGGTTGTAGGCCGGATCGTCCACCGGGATCTCGGTGGTGACGGGGTATTCCATCGCGTGTTCCGTCACCGCTTCGGGCAGCAGATCGTCCACGATGCGGCGCGCCTGCCCGGGCCGGCCGGCCTTGCGGAAGTAGGCGACATGGGTCGCGCGCTGCAACAGGCGGTGCGCGCGCACGGTCATCAGGTCCGGATCCCCGGGGCCCAGGCCCAGTCCGTACAGGGTGCCGCGCGGGTTCATTCCAGACGACTCCCCAGCGCGTTGATCGCCGCCACCGTGATGGCGCTGCCGCCCAGGCGCCCGGCCACGATGCAGCAGGGCGCGGGCTGTTCGGCCCACAGCGCGTCTTTCGATTCCGCCGCGCCGACGAAGCCGACCGGACAACCGATGATCGCCGCGGGCCGCGGGCAGGCCGGATCCTGCAGCATGTTCAGCAGATGGAACAGGGCCGTCGGTGCGTTGCCGATGGCCACCACGGCGCCCTGCAGCCGAGGTCGCCACAGTTCCAGCGCGGCGGCAGACCGGGTGGTCGACATGGCCGCCGCCAGACCGGGCACCTCCGGGTCGTGCAAGGTGCACACCACCGCGTTGCCGCCCGGCATGCGCGAGCGGGTCACGCCCTCGCTGACCATGCGTGCATCGCACAGGATGGGTGCACCGGCCGCCAGCGCCGCCCGTGCCGCGCGCGTGAAGCCGGGCTGGAAGCGCAGCTGCGCTTCCAGTCCGATGAGGCCGGCCGCGTGGATCATGCGCACCGCGACGGGCTCGTCGTCGGCATCGAAGCGCGCGAGATCGGCCTCGGCCCGGATCATGGCGAAAGAGCGACGGTAGATTTCCGCGCCATCGGTTTCAAAGACGTGCATCAGGGCATTCCGATGAGTGAGCACAAGGCTTCAGGGGACAGTCGGGTCTGCACGGGCGCGTCCCAGGCGCAGCCGCTGCGCACGAGATCGAAGGCGCCGTTGCGGCCCACCAAGGTGGCATCGGCCGGGCGCGCGCGTGCGCAGCCCTTGGCGCAGCCGGACACGTGCAGGCTGCGGGGTGCACCGGTGCCCGCCGCATCCAGCCCCGAAGCGAGCGCGCGGGCGACCGCATGGGTCGCCACCGTCGCCGAGGCACACGAAGGCGCGCCGGGACAGGCATCGACGCGCAGCAAGGGATCGCCGGCCACGGTGATGAAGGCCCTCGCATCGCACCACCGGCCCCCTTCCAGGACCAGGGCACGATGCGGCGTCAGGCGCAGCCCCACGGCGCCGCTGTCGCGCAGCAGCGTGGCGAGGGCCGCAGCCTCGATCCGTCCGAAAGGCACGCCGTAGACCGGTCCGAGCGAGGACATGCCGGGTGCGGGCAGCGAGGCCGAGGCGGCTGCGGGTTCGAGCGGCTGCGGGCCGTCCGCCCAGCTGAAGATCTGTTGATGGCGACGCATCCGCCGCGATGCCGGTTCGACCCCCTTGGCCGTCGCCGCAAACCAGTCGGCCATCGCAAGTGCCGCATCCACCGCCCCGGCGCGGGACACGCGATGTCCGGCCTCGGCGCCGTCGGCGCGCACCAGCAGGCCACCCGAGCGGGCCCGCTCGATGCGCACGTCGGCCGGGGCCGCAGCCAGGACCGGCGCCGGCCCCGCATCCACTGCGAACCCGAACTTGGGCGGCAGCGCGGGCAGTTCGTTCAGGCGCGACAACAATTCCGTGGCGATGCCTTCGGTGTCATCGCCCGCTTGCCAGCAAGGCGCCACGAGAACCGGCGGCCAGGTTTCTCGCGTGGCGTCCGCATCCGCCAGGCCCAGGGCGCAGAGTGCATCGACCACCGCGCCGTGGTCGTCGGGCGTCACGCCACGCAACTGCAGGTTGGCACGATGGGTCAGGTCGATGAGCCCCGAGCCCAGGCGCCGGGCCAGCTCGCACAGCCCCAGGGCCTGCGCGCTCGTCAAGCGCGCCAGCTGCGGCCGCACCCGCACCAGCAGGCCATCGCCGGAAGCCATGGCGCGATGCGCGCCCGGGCACCAGCCCTTGGCGGCAGGGCGCAGTCCGGTCGACACGGCGTGCGAACCCGCTTCGGAAGGATCGGGAAGTGTCATGCGCGCACGCTCATAAGGCCACCACCGCCGACAGGAACGGCGGCAGCTTGGCAAGGATGCCGCTGCGCAGGCGCTCGGGGCGCTGGCTGCGCGGCAGCGCGCCGTCGACGCTGCGCGCGTGCAAGCCGGCACACGCCAGGACCTGGGCCGCCGTTTCGGGATCGGCAAGCAGATCGCCGAAGTAGTAGGTGGGCTTGCCGGCCGCTTGCAACGCAACCGTGCAGGCCCTCGAGCAACCGCTCATGCAGGCGATGCCGCGCACCTGCACGCCGGAACGGAGGTCTTCGCACTGCAGCATCCGCACCTTGTCCAGCAGGATCTGGCCGGCCGCCGGCACATCGCGCGACGCACCCGCAGGTCGGCAGGTGGTGCAGACGATGACTTCGGTGACGGGTGCGGTGGGCGCTGGGTGAGCTGCGTGGGACATGGTTCTGCTTTTTTCGTGGGGTCACTCGGGTCGGCTGGCGAGGCGATGTTCCGCGCCCCAGCGCTGCGCCCAGGCGGCGCAGCGGCCGATGGCGCGCGCGGCTTCGTCGAAATCGACGATGACGACATGCCGCGGGGCCTCGGGTGCCGCCGGCTGCTCCAGCGTCCGGCCATCGGTCAGCAGCCAGAGCCAGGATTCCGCCGTGCCGTCGCGACGCTCGGCGCGGCGCAGCACCTTGTCGGCCTGTGCCAGGGCATGCGCCAGCGGCGTGCCACCGCCACCGCCCAGCGCTCGAATCTTTTCCCTGCAAGACGCGCGCGCCCGCCCGGGCGGCAGCCGCAGTTCGACGCCCTGACCGCCAAAGCTCAGCATGGCCACGCTGTCGCCGGCGCGCGCTGCCTGCTCGATCAGCCAGGTGGCGTGCCCCTTGGCCAGCGCCAGTCGCCCGCGCTGGCGCATCGAGCCGGAGGTGTCGAGCACGATCAGGTGCAGACGCGCCGGTTGCACCGAGCGCTGGCTGTAGCGCAGATGCCCGCCTTGCAAAGGCTGCGGGCCCTTGGCCAGCAGGGTGGGCAACCATGCGATGGCAGCCCGCGAAGGCCCGGCATCCGGATGTGCAGGCGGCGCCAGCAATGGCTGCCGAGCTGGATTCAGCCACCGCAGACCTCCGCGCCCGGCGCGCATGAGGCGGCTGCGGTGGCTCACGCTTTTTTTGCGGGCCACCCTCCTTCGGGCAGCACGCGGGCAGTGGCTTCGGGAATCGGTGGCAGCGCACCCCAGTCGCCCATGGGAGAACTGTTGGCGGATGGTGCGGAACTGCCGGCGGATGTCGGCGCCGCCTGCCGCATGTCGGCTTTCGGCTCCGGCGCCGGGCTGCTCCTGCCCTCCTCCCGTCGATGGGCCAATGCCAGTTCCGCCACCGCATCGACATCGTCCGTCGTGACTTCGGTGCGACCCTCGAAAGCAGCGAGCGCACGCGCCGCTCTCAGCATCACCAGGTCGGCCCGCATGCCGTCCACGCCGGCCGCGAGCGCGCATTCCGCAGCACGCTGCAGCACGGCATCCGACCACGCCAGGCGCGCCAGCCCGGCGCTGGCTGCAACGACCGCCGCAGCCAGGCGGGCCTGTTCACCGGCATGTGCTTCGGCCACCCCGAGCGGGTCTTCGTCGAAGCGCAAACGCGCGCGCACGATCGCCATCCGCTGCCCGGCTTCGCTCGGGTTGGCCAGCGCCACCGACAGGCCGAAACGATCCAGCAACTGGGGGCGCAGTTCGCCTTCCTCGGGATTCATGGTTCCGACCAGCACGAAGCGCGCGGCGTGCTGCTGCGAAATGCCGTCGCGCTCGACGGTGTTCACGCCGCTGGCGGCGACATCGAGCAACGCGTCGACCAGCGCGTCGGGCAGCAGGTTGACTTCATCGACGTACAGCACGCCATGGTGGGCGCGCGTCAAGAGGCCCGGCGCCAGGCGCAGCCGCCCATCGCGGAGCACGTCCTCGACGTTCAGCGTTCCCACCAGCTGCTCGACGGTGGCGGACAGCGGCAAGGTGACGAAGGGCGCAGCCGATGAAGCGGGCGTAGGCGGCAGCAACGCGGCCAGGGCCCGCGCCGCGGTCGACTTCGCGGTGCCGCGCGGTCCGCTGATGAGCACGCCGCCGATACCGGGATCGATGGCCGCGAGCAAGAGCGCGCGTTGCAGCATGGGTTGACCGATCAGCGCACTGAAGGGGAAGGTCGTCCGACTGGCGGCCTCGAGCCTCGGGCCGGCGATCGCTTCGGTGGAATGGGGTGTCATCAGAGCGGCCCTTCGCCGTGTTCCTCGAGCCGGCGCTCCAGCGCCAGAAGGTGGTGTTCGATGCGTTCGCGGTGGTCGCCGGCCTCTTGCCACAAGCCGCGCCGCATGGCGTCCAGCAGGCGTTCGCCAATGCTGCGCAAGGCCAGCGGGTTGTGCCGCTGCAGGAACTCGCGCGTCTTGTCGTCGTGCAGGTAGGCATCGGCCACCAGCGCGTACTGGTGATCGCCGACCACGCCCGTGGTGGCGCTGTACGCGAACAGGTTGTCCACGGTGGTGGCGATCTCCGCCGCGCCCTTGTAGCCGTGCCGCCGCACGCCGTCCAGCCACTTCGGGTTGACAGCCCGCGCGCGAACCACGCGCGCGACCTCTTCGCGCAAGCTGCGGATACGCGGCGACCCCGGCACGCTGAAATCGCCGTGATAGAGCGCAGCCGGTGCGCCCGCAAGATGCGCCACGGCGGCCGCCATCCCGCCCTGGAACTGGGCGTGATCGGCAGCGTCGAGCACGTCGTGCTCGCGGTTGTCCTGGTTGTGCAGCACCGCATCGAGTTGCCCCAGACGTTGCTCGAACGAGGCGCGCGCGGCAACACCATGTTCGCCCTGCCCGTAGGCAAAGGCACCGGACTGCAGATAGGCCTGGGCGATGTCGGCACTGTGCTGCCATCGACCGCTGTCCAGCACCTCCTGCACGCCCACGCCGTAGCCGCCGGGGCGCGGGCCGAACACGCGCCACGTGGCCTGGCGCTGCGCCTGGTCGACGGGTTGGCCGGCCGCCAGGGCCTCGGCGGCCTCGCGCCGAACGCGGGCACGGATCGGGTTCACCTCGTCGGATTCATCGTCTTCGCTGATCGCGGCCACGGCGCGCACGGCAGTGTCGAAGAGGTCGATCACGTTGGGAAAGGCATCGCGGAAGAACCCCGACACGCGCAGGGTCACGTCCACACGCGGCCGATGGCGGATGGCCATCGGCAGCACTTCGATGTCGATCACGCGCGCGCTGCCGTCGGCCCACTTCGGCCGCACGCCCAGCAGCGCGAACGCCTGCGCCACGTCTTCGCCGCCGGTGCGCATGGTGCTGGTGCCCCAGACGGAAAAGCCCACTTCGCCAGGCATCGCGCCGTGGTCTTGCAGGTGCCGCTCGATCAGTCTTTCGGCCGCGGCCGCACCCATGGCGTAGGCCGTGGGCGTGGGCACGGCACGGGTGTCGACGCTGTAGAAATTGCGTCCCGTGGGCAGCACATCGGGCCGACCGCGCGACGGCGCGCCGCTCGGGCCGGGGGGCACGAAGCGTCCGGCCAGGCCGCGCAGCAATTGCGTCATTTCCTGCGGACCGCAGGCATCGAGGCGCGGGGCCAGCACCTCCTTCAGGCGCTGCAGCACCGGTGCCGCATGCGGCCAGGCATGGACATCGAAGGCATCATGCGCAGCGCCCGCCCGGGTGTCGCCGGACACCGCCTGCTCCGCCACCAGGCGCGCGGCCAGCAGCTCCAGCCGCTCGCGCGTGTGGCCGGCGTGGCGCCATGCCTCGGCACTGAGCGCTTGCAAC
Organism: Variovorax sp. P1_H12_2; assembly: GCF_056405335.1. NCBI lineage: Bacteria > Pseudomonadati > Pseudomonadota > Betaproteobacteria > Burkholderiales > Comamonadaceae > Variovorax > Variovorax sp. P1_H12_2. The sequence continues at coordinate 26,471 of NZ_JBFUCI010000001.1, read as the reverse complement.
ACCTTGGGACGCGGACCTTGCCACGGCGCGGCCCAGTCCGGCCCCAGAGCGCTGAAGCCGTCCGCACCCTCCACGCCAAGATCTTGCGCCAGTGCGACCAGCAGGCTCTTCTGGCTGGCGCCCGTGCCGCCCGGAAAACGCGCCAGCGCCAGCAGCGTGTCGATGCGCTGGCGGCCTTGCGGCGAACGCCCCAGAACATGCAAGCCATCGCGAATCTGGGATTCCTTGATCTCGCAAAGATAGGCGTCCAGCCCCTTCAACAGGCTCTCCCGGGCGCTCTCGTCGGTCGGCGGCGCGAAACCCAGTTCCTCGTGCAAGCCTTCGCGCACGGTGCGCCCGAGGATGTCCTCGCGCAGCAGCCGCGCGCGTCGCGGGTCGAGCGACAGGGCTTCGTAGTACTCGTCCATCTGCCGCTCCAGCTGCTGCAGCGGGCCATAGGTCTCGGCGCGCGTCATCGCCGGCATCAGGTGGTCGATGATCACGGCCTGGGTACGCCGCTTGGCCTGGCTCCCTTCGCCCGGGTCGTTGACGATGAAGGGATAGAGATGCGGCAGCGGGCCCAGGATGGCATCGGGCCAGCACGCCTCGCTCAGTGCCACGCTCTTGCCCGGCAGCCACTCGAGATTGCCGTGCGTGCCCACATGCACCATCGCGTCGACCGCGAAGGCGCGGCGCAGCCAGAAGTAGAAGGCCAGGTAGTGGTGGGGCGGCACCAGGTCCGCGTCGTGGTAGGTGGCCGCCAGGTCCACGGCACGCCCGCGCGCCGGCTGGATGCCGACGAAGACATGACCGAAGCGCAGGCCGGCAATCGTGAAGCGCCCGCTGCGCAGCGTCGGCTCTTGCTCGGGCGTGCCCCACAGGGCGTTGACCGCCGCCCTGCTGTCGGCGGGCAATCGATTGAAATCTTCCAGGTAGTCGGCCAGGGAAAAGCTCTGCGCGGCGGGCCGGGCGCCATTGGCGTCGCTGTTGTTGGTGATGCCGCGCAACAGCGCTGCGATCAGGGCGTCGCCGCTGGCGGGCAGATCCCCGGTCAGGTACCCCGCGGCCCGCAGTTCCTGCAACACGACCACGGTCGACGCCGGCGTGTCCAGGCCGACGCCATTGGCGATGCGCGCATCGTCGATCGGGTAGTTGGCCAGGATCAGCGCGATCCGCTTGTCGGCGTTGGGCTTGTCGCGCAGCACGCACCAGCGGCGTGCCAGTTCGGCCACGAAGGCCATTCGGCCGGGCTCGGCCTGGTAGCGAAGCACGTCGAGCTCGGTGTGCTCGCAGCGCCAGGCCATGCCCTTGAAACTGATGGCGCGCGTGAGGATGCGCCCATCCACCTCGGGCAGTACCACCTGCATGGCCAGATCGCGCGGCGCGAGGCCGTGCGGGTCGGCCAGCCATTGCTCCTGCGTGCCGCCGGCGGTGATGAGCTGCAGCACGGGGGCGTCCCCGGCCAGCGTGGCGAGCGGCATGTCGCCGTCGCCTGCGCTCCCATCGTCGCGGCCGTCGATCGACGCCACCGCGAAGCTGGTCGCGTTCAGCACGATCGCCACGCGGTGTTCCGCGACCAGGGCCTGCACCGCGGCGTGGCTGTCGGGGTTCTTGAGCGAATCCACGGCGAGTGCCAGCGCGTTCAGGTCGGCGGCCGACAGCGCTTCCAGCATGGCGTCGAACACCGCCGTGTTGCCCGCCTGCAGATGGGCGCGGTAGAACAGCAGCAGCGCCACCGGCGCGCCTGCCTTCCAAGTGGCGCGGCCGGCGGCCTCCGGCGGCCGATAGCGCACGGCCGAAGGCAGGGGCACCGGCTGCGCCGGCCGGCTGCCCAGCCCGAACGCCGCATGGCCGATCAGCGAGAAGAAGGCCTTCGCATTGTCGAGCCCTCCTTCGCGCAGGCAGCGCCAAAGATGGCGGCAATCATCGTGCGGCGCGCTGCTGCGCATGAGCAGATGCATGTCTTCGAAGGCGTCGCCCGAGAATATCGCCAGCCATTGACCGCGTTCGCGCGCCGAGGACATGGCGCGCTCCACCAGGTAGGCCCAGTCGCTCGGGGTACCCAGATGGTCGATCGCCACCACGCGGGCATGGCGCAGCACGTCGTCGACATACATGTCCACGGAAGCCGGCTGTCGAAGCCACATCAGGTTGGCCAGGCGCACGCTGGGATAGTCGGCGCCCATCTGCCCGGCCGCGTCGGCGAGCAGCGACAGGGTGGTGTCGGCGGCGCTGAGCACGACCACCGAGGCGGGCGTCTGCGCCACGCGCACGACGCCTTGGCCGCCGTCTTCGACGTGGCCGCCGGGGCGGGTGGACAGCAGATGCATGAAGGGCTTTCGGTGACGCGTCAGGCCACCGCGGCCACGCCCAGCGCCGCGTCCAGTTCGGCTTGCAAGGCCGCCGCATCGAGGCCTGCCCCGATCAGCACCAGGCGCGTCTGCCGAGCCTCGTCGGCGCGCCAGGGCCGGTCGAAGTAGCTGTCGAAGCGCGTGCCGACGCCTTGCACCACCAGCCGCATCGCCGCGCCGGGCAGTGCGACGAAGCCTTTGGCCCGATAGATCTCGTGGCGCTCGACCAGACTCTGCAAGGCGGCCAGCAAGCGGCCGCGGTCAGGGACCTGCAGGGTGACCGAGACCGAGTCGAAGGCGTCGTGGTCGTGGTCTTCCTCCTCGTCGTGGTGAGTCCTGCGCTGGTCGATCGCATCTTCCACCGCACGCTCCATGCCCAGCAGCACACCGAGGTCGATGCGTCCATGCTGCGCATGCACCAGCTTCACGCCTGTCGCGGTCTCGGCGCGGACGACAGCCTCCACACCGGCCAGCGTCGCCGCGTCGAGCCCATCCGTCTTGTGCACGACCACCAGGTCGGCGGTCGCCAGCTGGTCTTCGAACAACTCCGACAAGGGCGAATCGTGGTCGAGGTTCTCGTCGGCGCGGCGCTGGGCGTCCACCGCCAGCGGGTCGTCCGCGAATCGGCCGGCGGCGACGGCCGGTGCATCCACCACCGTGATCACCGCGTCCACCGTGAAGGCGTTGCGCAGCGCCGGCCACTGGAAGGCCTGCACCAGGGGCTTGGGCAAGGCCAGGCCCGAGGTCTCGATGACCAGGTGATCGATCTGATCGCGCCGCGCGGCCAGTTGCTCCATCACCGGCGCGAACTCTTCCTGCACGGTGCAGCACAGGCAGCCGTTGGCCAGCTCGAACAACTGGCCGTCCGGCGCCCCGGTCTCGTCGCAGCCGATGCCGCAGCCGCGCAGCAGCTCGCCGTCGATGCCCAATTCGCCGAACTCGTTGACGATGACCGCGATGCGCCGGCCCTGGGCGTTCTGCAACAGGTGGCGCAGCAGGGTGGTCTTGCCGCTGCCGAGGAAGCCGGTGACGATGGTGGCGGGGATCTTGCGGCTCTGCATGGGCGTGGGAGTCGAGGTTTGCATGGGCTGTGGTGGTTCGGTGGGTCGTCTGCGGCGTTGCCAGCTCGCGATCAGGGCTTGAACAACGCGGCGATGGCCGCCGGATTGCTCGGAAAGTACAGATGCATGAAGGACGCGAAAAGGCGTTTCTGGCGGAAGACCGCTTCGGCTTGGCCGTGGTGGCGCCGGGCCCGCGTGTGCAGTGCAGCCGGCGCGCGCGTGTCGATGCGGGCGTGATGAAAAGTGTGGCCGCGGACCTCGCCTTCGGGCAACGCCAGACTGTGCATGCCGAGGTTGACGAGCCGGTCGGACATCGCGCCCTGCCCGGGCAGCAAACCCAGCATGGGCGCCTTGTGGCCAGCAGCGTCGCTCAGCGACTCCAGCAGCACCAGCATGCCGCCGCACTCCGCGACCATCGGGCGACCCGCGGCATGGTGCGCAGCGATGGATTCGCGCATCGCTGCATTGCCGGCCAGCGCCCGCAAGTGCAGTTCCGGGTAACCGCCCGGAAGGTACAGCGCGTGCGCCCCTTGCGGCACCGGTTCGTTGGCCAGCGGCGAAAAGAAGCTGAGTTGCGCCCCCAGGGTGCGCAGGAGGTCGAGATTGGCGGAGTAGACGAACGAGAAGGCGGCGTCTTGCGCGATGGCGATGGTGACGCCGGCGAGCGAGACGGGCAGACCTGAATCCGAAGCCGAGCGCAGCGGCGCGTGGAATTCCACGGCGGGCGGCATCGGCAGCGCCCCGTGCTCGGCAAGCGCAAGCGCGGCGGCTCCGATGCGCTCGGCGATGTCGTCCACCTCGCCGGCCTGCACGAGGCCGAGGTGACGCGATGGCAACGCATAGTGCCCGCCGCGCGGCAGCGCGCCGTACCAGGCCATGCCGGCCGGCAGGCTCTCGCGCACCATCTGCGCATGGCCCGCGCTGCCCACGCGATTGGCCAGCACGCCCGCCAGCTGCAGGCCGGGGCGATAGGTCGCCAGCCCGTGGGCGACTGCGCCAAAGGTCTGCGCCATCGACGATGCATCGATCACGGCCAGTACCGGCAGTCCGAAATGCAGCGCCAGATCGGCACTCGACGGCGTTCCATCGTGCAGCCCCATCGCGCCTTCGACCAGGATCAGGTCGGCCTGCGCAGCCGCACTGTGCAAGAGCTCGGCACAGTGCGCTTCCCCCCCCATCCACAAGTCGAGCTGCTGCACCGGCGCGCCGCTGGCACGTTCGAGGACCATGGGGTCGAGAAAATCCGGCCCGGTCTTGAACACGCGCACGCGCCGGCCCTTGCTGCGATGCCAATGCGCCAAAGCGGCAGTCACGGTGGTCTTGCCTTGGCCCGAGGCCGGGGCCGTGACCAGCAGCGCGGGACAGCTGAAGGCTGCGGGCGCAATCATCCCTSGACCCACCTCGGCCTGCCGGCCACTCGCAGCGCATGAACGCGCATGAATGCCACCGCACAGCGGCGTGAGCCAGGGCCATGTCGCCTGAACGGGATACGTGTCATAGGGAAAATACCGCGCCAGCCATGCTCACCCGCTTCCCCGCAGGTACGCACCACAAGGCGCGCCGTTCGCACAGCGCGCCGCCTCGTTGGCCGGTATCCGGGCTGGCGAAGACGACCCGTGTTCCCTTCCCAGGCGGCACCGATTGCGCGGATTGCACCTAGTGGGTTATAGACACGAGCGGCGAGCACGAGGGCTCACGTTCGCTTACCGTTGCGGGGGCAGCTCAGGTTAGGGCGCGCGATGGCTTGCCGCACCACCCCTCCTGATTCCCGTTGAACTGCTTCGACCGGAAAGACGAAGCGAGCACCAACGGGCTGATCATAGCGGAACACCTCCGCTCATGCGATGCGCGGCCCGGTTGTCTTGCGCGCCGCAGTCTTGGGCACCAGAGCGCGCCAGCCGACGACGCACGATGTGATGCACAAGGCGATGCCCAGGGCGGACAGGATCAGCACCAACGCCTCGCGCAACCAAGGTCGTTCCCGCAGCGGTTCGAAGTCGAGGCTGTGCAATCCCTGGTACATGAACCGCTGCCATCGTCCCGAGGGGTCGACCCGCAACAACACCCTGCCCGAGGCGGGATCGGCATAGAGGTCCGTGCCGTCGGACCAATGCGCGCGCCAGACCGGCAAAGGCCGGCCCTCCGAGGCTTCGGCCGAGCCTGGATTCTTCGCGTAGTAGACATCGTCGTAGCGATCCATCCGCACCACGCTCGACGCAGGTGTGTCTGCACCGCGCAGATGCCGCAGGACGCCCGACATCAGCGCGTCAGGCAGCGCCGGATCCAATGTCGATGCAGCGCTCGCATCGTCCGCGCGCACCCACCACCGCCGGCCTGTGCCCTGGATTCGATACCAGACCTGCCCGTCGACTCGAATCCGCTCCAGTTCCAATGGCTGCGCACCGGCCTCGCCGGCCGAGACCGCAGCCAGGGCAAGCGGCGGCGCCAGGACCGCGTCCCGGCTGGGGCCGAGCCAGCGCTCGCGCTCGGAAGCCGATAGCCCGCGTGACGAGAACACGCCATAGGGATTCATCGACATCAGGCCGGAGAAGATCCAGGTGAGCGTGAACACCGCGGCGACCAGGCCCGCGATGTGATGCCAACGCATCCAGAACTTGCGATAGGGAATCCAGCGCGTTCGGTTCAGGAACAGCTGCCAGATGCCCAGCGCCAGTCCGGTCGCGGCCAGCACCACGCCAGGGATCGACAGCCAGACGACCACCTGGTTCCACGCTTGCGGAAACTGCCGGAGCACGGTCGGATAGATCCAGTGCGGGACCGCACCGATCCAGTTCCAGAACCGCTCGCTGCGGCGGGTGTCGCGCACCACTTCGGCGGCGGTACTCGACACGTACAGTTCGAGACCGTCGTCTCCTTCCAGGCTGACCTTGAAGAGCGGACGGTAGGGATCGAAGCCTTGCGGAACCGTCCATTGGTCACGCTCCAGCGCTTCGGCCGAAAGCGCGCGTCGGCCGGTGAAGGACTCGGCCACCTTCATGGCCTGCACGGCGCCGAGCGGGGCCTTCGCGGTGCCGGTGCGGGCATCGAGGGCTTGCCACTGCGCGGCCTTCGCCGGCCCGGCATCGACCAGGAGCCGCCAGAGCGGCTCTCCCGGCTCGGCCATGCCCAGGCGTGCCTCGGTGAAGCTCACGCCAGCCCGCCTGGCAGCCTCTTCGGCGGTCAGGCAGCAACCGGCGCCGAGCGCCAGAGGCTGCAACCCCGCGCGCCGCTCGGCCTGCGAGAGATTCGGGAATGACACGTAGTACAGCACGATCCCGGTGACGAACCACATCAGGAACAGCAAGGCCAGCGAGATGCCGAGCCACTTGTGGATGAAGACCAGTGCGCGCTTCATGCCCGCGCCACCTGCGTTGTCGGATGCGGATCAGGCAAAGCCATGGCGCCGTGGTCTGAATGCAGGGACAGCTCCCCCGCGCGCGCTCATCAGAAGGCCGCCCGGTAGCTGACTTCGAAGCTGCGCGGGGCCCCGATCATGACCTGATTGTTCGAATTGGCGCCGCTCCAAAAGGCGTAGAGCTCGTCGGTCAGGTTGCGCACGCGAAAGGTGATTTCGCCCTTCTGCAGGCTCCAGGTCGCATAGGCGGTCGCGGTCGTGAATCCGTTCATGCGGACCGTGTTGGCGTTGTTGGCGTAGGCGTAGCCGGTTCGGTTGACGCCGCCACCGATGCGCAGCGGCCATCCCGGCACCTTGTAGTCGGCCCAGAGGTTGACAACCGCGCCCGGCACGTTCGGCGGGGTGTTGCCCGCGCGCGAGACGTTGCCGGCCTCGATGAGGCTGTCGAATTGCGCATCGACCCATGCGAGATTGCCGCTCAGTGTCAGCTCGCGTGTCGCCTTCCAGGCCGCGGCGAGTTCCAGGCCCTGCGCGGACTGCTTGCCGCTGTTGACCGTGAGCGTCGGGTTGCTGAAATCGCGCGACAGCACGTTGTCGAGTTCGATCCTGTAGGCCGCCAGCGTGTAGTCGAGGCGGCCCTCCAGCGCCGACTGCTTGAGGCCGAGCTCCAGCTGCTTGCCCGTCGAGAGGCTGAAGCCGGCGTTGGTCGCCGAGAGCAGCAGGAGGTTGCCCGTACCGACCGGCGCACTCGCGTTCGAGTACTGGGCGTAGACCGAAGTGTAGTGGTCGATCGCGAAAACCACGCCCAGACGCGCCGATGTGGGCTTGTACCTCTGCGTGAACGATGCCTGGGCCCCGGTGTTGAGGTCCATGTTCTGGCGCTCCAGCTTCACGTAGTCCTGCCGCAGGCCGCCCACGAGGGTCCATCGGTCGCCGACGGACAGGGCATCTTCCATGAAGATCGCACCCGTGGGAATCCGTGCCTCGAAGACTGTGCGATTGCCGGCACCCGCGAACAGGGCGGGGTTCGCGGCAAAGACGCCGTAGCGTCCCGGGATGGTGGCGAACTCGCTCACCGAGAGCGCATTGTTGGCTGCGGTCGATCCGTTGGAGAAGTCGCGGTTGGAAGAAAAGTCGGTCTTCGTGTATTCGAGCCCCCCCACGAACCGGTTCTTCATTCCCCCGATCGGCGACGTGTTCGTGAGATCGAGCCGATCCGTCAGGATCTGGTGGTCGTGGGTGATGCCAACCAGGTCGCGCACGATGCGGCGCGGGGCGGCGAAGGCATAGGACTCCGAATTGCGCCATGTCCTGTCCGCCGTGTAGTAGGAAAGCTGGTTGCGCAGTTTCCATTCCGGCGCGATCTGCCAGCTGAGCTTGGCGCGCGTCCAGAGGCTGTCCGCACTCATCTCGGCATCGTCGAAGTTGTAGTTGCGAAACGCGATGCCGCGATCGACCACTCGCCCGCCGGCGTCGCTGACGATGTCCGTCGGCTGGAGCGCATAGGCACGCGGCACCAGCGGCGTGCCCTGATAGGACAGCGCACTGTCCCTGGCGTAGTCCATCGACAGATCGAGCGTGAGCTCACGCGTCAATGCCGTGCTGAAGCCCATGGTGAGGTTGTCGTAGCGCTGCTTGTTGCGGTCGATGTACCCATCGGTCTGCTGGTGGCTGTAGTCCAGTCGGAAAGCGCTGGCCTCGCCCACGTTGACGCCCAGGCCGACGCCGGCCCTGGCCGTGCCGAAGCTTCCATAGGAAAGCATGGCCTCGGCCCCAGGGTTGCTGCGGTCGGGTCGCTTGGTCACGAAGTTGACGGCCGCGCCGATGGCGCCTTCACCGTAGAGCACCGAAGAGGGGCCCTTCAGGACTTCGATGCGCTCATAGTTCCAGGTGTCCTGGGTCCGGCTCACCATCGTCGGCACCGCAATGCGATCGCCGTCGAACAGATAGGTGATGAAACCACCGGTGAAGCCGCGCGTCGAGATCACCGATGGCGATCCGGGCGCTCCACCGGCAGTGATGCCCACGCCGCCGCGCAAGGCCTCTTCGAAAGTCCGCGCGCCACGCCGTTCCATGGTCTCCTGGCTGATCACCTCGACCGAAGCCGGCGTTTCCATGACGCTCAGGCCCAGCCTGCCGGCAACTTCGGTCGTTGCCTGAAGCGCCGGCGCCTGATCCTGCTGGATGGCTGTCACCTCGACGGGTCGCAAGCTCACTTGCGCCGGCGCCGAGGTGCTGGCGAGCAGGGCGACAAGGCCCGGGATCGTGATGTGTGGGGTCGTGAAAGGACCTGAAACCCGGGGCCGGATCCCGAGCTCGGCAGGCTTGCGCATATGCGGTTCCTCCAGCCCGCATTCCCGCTGGGCTGTTCAAAGAGAGACACACGCTGCAATTGCACGAGTCGATGCCAACCCGGCACGCAGGTGCCGAGCGGCCCGGACAAACGCACTCCCGCAGCGTCCGAAGGCGATTGCGAAGGCCGGTATCCGGGCTCGCGGGTTGCTGTCATGCGCTTGCGCACGACAACAGAAGCCTCGCCTTCCCACGCTCGACTCGAGCGCAGTGGCTGCGAACACCCGCAGGTGCTCACTCGAAACTTCTCTATCCGCTTACCGTTGCGGGGGCAGCGCAGGCATTGCGCGTCATCGACGCGCGCACCTGCTTCCCGTTTAACCTCCCAAACCATTTCCGGCATGGGGGGCACCTTCGAACCGTGGCGGAGATCGCTCCAGCAAGGAGCGATCTACCGTCGGGGCGGATTATAGGAAGCGCCGACGGGGGTCAGCGCGCCGCCGGTGCGCCTGTCGACTTGCGCACCACCAGCTCCGGCCTCAACACCACGGTCGACGCTGACATCGCGCGCCCGTCGATCTCCTCGAACAGCATCTCGGCCGAGCGCCAGCCGAGTTCGCGATGGGGCAGGCGGATGGTGGTGAGCGGCGGATCGACCATGTCCACGAGCGGCATGTCGTTGTGGCCGGTGACCGAGATGTCCTGCGGCACGCGCAGGCCGGCATCGCGAAGCGCGTCGTAGGCGCCCAGCGCCACGAGATCGTTGCAGCAGACCACCGCCTGGGGCGCGGCGCCGGCCGCGAGCATCTGCTTCATCGCCATCGCGCCCGCCTCGCGGCTGTAGCTCGCGCACTCGACCATGCGGAACGGCTTCATGCGGTGATCGCGCAAGGCCTGCTCCACGCCCAGCCAGCGGCCCACACCGGTGGGAATGGTCTGCGGTCCCGCGAGATGCGCGATGCGCTTGTGGCCCAGGCCGACGAGGTGGTCGACCGCGAGCTTCATCGCGAGCCGGTCATCGCTGACCACGGCCGGCAGGCGGCCGGTTTCATCGGCGCGGTTGACCAGCACCGCGGTCATGCCTGCCTTGGCGATGAAGTCGACCAACGGGTCGTCGCGCGTGGCGGTGGCCAGGATCACGCCATCGACGCGCTGCGCCAGCATGCGCTCCAGCACCGGCCGCGCGAGCGCGGGGTCCACCACGTTGGTGACGAAGACGAAATAGCCGTGCGCGGCCGCGCTGGCCTCGATGCCCTGGAGGATCGGCGGGAACACGGCATTGGTGATGTCGGGCACCAGCACGCCGATGGTGTGGGTGCGGCCCGTGCGCAAGGCCGAGGCCGCGCGGTTGGGCCTGTAGCCCAGGCGCTGCGCCGCCTCCTCGACCACACGCAGCACCTCGTCGCTGATCAATGACCGCTTCTCGGGGCTGAGCGCGCGCGAGACGGTCGACACATGAACGCCGGCCGCGCGGGCAACGTCGCGAATGGTGACGGGGGTGGAAGTCGGGTTGGTGCTCATTGATGCAAACGATTGTCATGCAGGCGGGCGACCCTTGTTCGGCAATCGCCCTCCTTGAACGTCGGAATTCCTCCATTTTACTTTTTGGTGATTTGGGCTAATATCGTGCAAACGATTGCAAGGATCTCAACGTGAACATCGCCACCTCCCCCGATTCGGTGCTGGGCTTCGCGCTCGACGCCATGAAAGGAACGCCCGACCCGCGGCTGCGCACCGTGATGGATGCACTCACCCGCCACCTGCATGCCTTCGTCCAGGAGGTGAAGCTGACCGAGGAGGAGTTCGAGCGAGCGCTCGAATTCATCGTCGCCATCGGCCACGCCACCGGCGAGACCAAGAACGAGGTGGTGCTCGCGGCCGACATCCTCGGCGTGTCCACCGTGGTGGCGCTGCAGAACAACCAGGACCCGCACGGCGAATCGCCGGCCGCGCTGCTCGGCCCCTTCTGGCGCGCCAACTCGCCGGACTGCGCCCGGGGCGACAACATCGCGCGCTCGGGCACGCCGGGCACACCGCTCGACGTGACGGGCACCGTGCGCGACGGCAAGGGCCACCCGCTCGCCGGCGCCACGGTCGACGTCTGGCAGGCCTCGCCCGTGGGCCTCTACGAGAACCAGGACCCGACGCAGGTCGACATGAACCTGCGCGGCCGCTTCACCACCGACGCCGAAGGGCACTTTCATTTCCGCAGCGTGCGGCCGGCCGGCTACCCGGTGCCGACCGACGGCCCCTGCGGCGTGCTGCTGCACGCGCAGCAGCGCCATCCGAACCGGCCCGCGCACCTGCACTTCATGGTGAGCAAGCCGGGCCACAAGGTGCTGATCACGCAGGTGTTCGCCGATGACGACGAGAACCTGGAGAGCGATCCGACTTTCGGCGTGACGCGCCAGCTGATCGGCCGCTTCGCGCTGGCACCCGACGGCAAGACCGCCACGCTGCAGTACGACTTCCAGCTCGAGCCCGGCGAGATGAAGTTCCCCCGGCCACCGATTCCCTGATTGCCCGATTCCACAACCTCCCCTCTTCCCATGAGCTTCGATCCTGTTTCCAGACTCGACGGCAAGGTCGCCGTCATCGCCGGTGGCCTCGGCGCCATCGGCTACGCCACCGCCACGCGGCTGGCCGCGCTCGGCGCCACCTGCGTGCTGCTGCACCGTGGCGCAGACGTTGCTGCCGCACGGGCCGCCGCCCTGCCCGCCGCCCACGGACAGCGGCACGGCGCGATCCGCGCCGACATCGTCGACACGCCCAGCCTGCAGCGGGCCGCCTCCGAGGTGCAGGCCGCCCATGGCCGCTGCGACATCCTGGTCAACAGCGCCGGCCACACGCAGCCGGTGCCAGCCGCCGACCTCGACGCGCTCACCGACGAACTGATCGACGATCTGCTGCGCGCCAACTTCCGCGGCGTGTTCGCGACCATCCGCGCCTTCGCGCCGATGCTCAAGGCCAGCGGCGACGGGCTGGTGGTCAACGTCTCGTCGATCGCCGGCTTCACCGGCGTCGGCAGCAACCTGGCCTACGTCGCGGCCAAGGCCGGCCTCGACGTCGTCGGCGACGCGCTGGCCAAGGCGCTCGCGCCCGCGGTGCGCGTGGTCTCGGTGTCGCCGGGTGCGGTCGAGTCCGGTTTCGTGCCGGGCCGTGGTGCCGAGTTCGCCGACAAGATGGCCGCCACCACACCGCTGGGCCGCATCGGCCGGCCCGACGACGTTGCCGCCACCGTCGAAGCGCTGGCGACCACGCTGCGCTTCGTGACCGGCACCCGCATCGTGGTCGACGGAGGGCGGCACCTGTGAGCACCAAAACCTTGATCACCTGCGCGGTCACCGGCAACCTCGTGAAGCCCGAACAGACGCCGCACCTGCCGATCACGCCGGTGCAGATCGCCGACGAATGCCTGGCCGCGGCCGAGGCCGGCGCGGCGCAGGTGCACATCCATGTGCGCCATCCGGAGACCGGCAAGCCCTCGATGGAAGTCGACCTCTACCGCGAAGTGGTCGACCGCATCCGCCGGCAGAACCGCGAACTCATCATCAACCTCACGACCGGCCCCGGCGGCCGCTTCATACCGAGCGAGGACGACCCGAAGGTCGCCGCGCCCGGCAGCACCCTCCTGCCGCCCGAGAAGCGGGTCGAGCACATCGCACTGATCAGGCCCGACGTCTGCTCGCTGGACCTCAACACGATGAATTCCGGGCCCGACGTGGTGATGAACACGCCGAAGAACGTGCGCCGCATGGCCCGCGTGATCCGCGACGCGGGCGTCAAGCCCGAACTGGAGATCTTCGATTCGGGCGACATCCATCTGGCGCTCGACCTGATCGCCGACGGGACACTCGACGGCCCCGCCATGTGGACTTTCGTGCTCGGCGTGAAGTACGGCTTCGCGCCCACGCCGGAGACGCTGCTCTACGCCCGCAACCTGCTGCCGCGCGGCGCCTTCTGGAGCGCCTTCGGCATCGGCCGCTCGGAGTTCCCGATCGTCGCGCAGGCCTGGCTGCTGGGCGGCCATGTGCGCGTGGGCATGGAGGACAACATCTACCTCGAGAAGGGGGTGCTGGCCCAGAGCAACGCACAGCTCGTGGCCAAGGCGCGCGACATCCTGCGCAGTCTGGGCGGCGAAGTGGCCAACCCGCGCGAGGCGCGCGCCCTGCTGGGCCTGACCGACACCAGCGCCGCGCAAGGAGCAGCACGATGAGCATCGCGGCCATGCATGCGACCCACACGTCCCGCGCGCTGCGCGTGAGCGAGAAGGCCGCCAACCTCGACGCACTGCGGCTCGAAGCCGCGCCGCAGCCGGAGCCGGCACCGCCGCCCGGTCATGCCGTGGTGCGCATCGCCGCCGCCGCGGTGAACCCGAGCGACGTGAAGGCGACGCTGGGCATCATGCCCCAGGCCGTCTGGCCGCGCACCCCGGGCCGCGACTTCGCGGGCACCGTGGTGAGCGGGCCCGCCGAATGGATCGGCCGCGAGGTCTACGGATCCGGCGGCGACATCGGCATCACGCGCGACGGCTCGCATGCGCGCTACCTGGTGCTGCCCGAAGCAGCGCTGCGCGCCAAGCCCCAGGGCATCTCGATGGACGAAGCCGGCGCGGTGGGTGTGCCCTTCGTCACCGCCTACGAAGGTTTTCGCCGCAGCGGCATGCCGCAGGCGGGCCAGACGGTGCTGGTGCTCGGCGCCAACGGCAAGGTCGGGCAGGCGGCGGTGCAGCTCGCGGCGCAGGCCGGCGCGCGGGTGATCGCGGTGCAGCGCAGCGCCGGGCCCTTCGAGGGATTCGCGAGCGGTCCGGTCGACGTGATCGATGCGTCCCGTCACGCCGATGTCGGCGCACAGGTGCGCGAACTCACCGTCGGGCGCGGCGCCCATATCGTCTACAACACCGTGGGCAGCGTGTACTTCGAGGCGGCCAACAAGGCGATGGCCAAGGGCGCGACGCAGATCTTCATCGCCACGCACGACCGCGCGGTGCCGTTCGACATCTTCGCGTTCTACCGCGGCATGCACACCTTCGTGGGCATCGATTCGCTGGCGATGGACTGTGTCGCCGCCACCGCGCAGCTCGACGCGATGCGCGAGGGCTTCGAGCGCGGGACCTTGAAGCCTTTTCCCGTGGCACGCCACTTCGCGCTCGACGAAGCCATCGACGCCTACCGGCTGGTGCTCTCCGGCAGCACCGACCGCGTCGTGCTGCGCCCCTGAACCCGCAAGGAACACACGCCATGCACGTGACCCGTTTCAACGAAGCGCCCCGCTACGAGGCGCCCAATCACTTCGACATGCGCTGCCTGCGCCTGCAGGGCAAGGAAGCCGGCCCCTCCACGCAGATGTGGATGGGCATGAGCCAGATCCTGCCCGGCGGCCACACCGGGCTCGACGGCTCGCCGATGGAAAAGCTCTACCTCGTGCTCGAAGGCCAGCTGCATGTCGTCGGCGAACTCGACGACGCGCATCAGGAAGACGTGCTCCAGCCCTACGACAGCTGCCGTTTCGCGCCTGGCGAAAAACGCCAGCTTGAAAACCGCAGCAACCGGCCCGTCCTGGTCGCGCTGGTGATGTCCAACGCGCCACCGGCCTGACGGCGTACATCGAATTCGACCCAACGGAGACAAGACGCATGAAAAGAGCATTCCAATCGAGCCGCCGGCACGCGCTGGCGATGGCCGCCGCACTCGCGGCCTGCACGCTGACCGGCGCCCACGCGCAGGGCCCATGGCCGGGCTCGCAGCCGATCAGGCTGATCGTGCCCTTTACCGCGGGCAGCGGCACCGACATCGTCGCGCGCCTGGTGGCCGAGAAGCTCGGGCCGGCGCTTGGCACCAGCGTGATCGTCGACAACAAGCCCGGCGCAGGCGGCACGCTGGGCGCGGCCATCGCCGCCAAGGCGCCGGCCGACGGCTACACGCTGCTGGTGCATTCGGCCGGACATCTCGTGAATCCGTGGATCTACAAGGCCTTGTCGTACGACACGATCAAGGACTTCACCGGCGTGACGCCGATGGCCAGCCTGCCCAACGTGCTGGTCACCGCGCCCTCGCACTTCGCGGACGTGAAGGACCTCGTGACCAAGGCAAAGGCCAAACCCGGAAGCTTCAACTACGGCTCCGCGGGCAACGGTTCGGCCACGCACATGAATGCCGAGGTGTTCCGGCTCGCGGCCAACGTCGATGCGCAGCACGTGCCCTTTCGCGGCACGCCCGAGGCCATGACCGAGGTGATGGCCGGGCGCGTCGACTGGTTCTTCGCGCCGATGGTGTCGGCGCTGCCGCTCATCAAGAGCGGCAAGCTGCAGGCGCTGGCCGTGGGAACTGCCAAACGCTCGTCGGCCTTGCCCGACGCCCCCACCACGGTGGAGGCCGGCGTGCCGGGGTCGGCATACCTGTTCTGGGTCGGCCTCTTCGCTCCCGGCAAGACGCCTCAACCGGTGGTGGAGCGACTGCAGGCCGAAGTCGCGAAGATCATGGTGTCGCCCGAGTTGATGGAACGGCTGGAGAAACTCGGCGCCGAGCCGTTCACCATGTCGTCGGCGCAGTTCAACAAGTTCATCGTTGACGAAACCGCCAAGGCGCAGCAGGTGGTCAAGGCCGCGAGCATCAAGGTGGACTGACGACACCACACCTTTCAGCCGGCGCCAGCGCCCGCCGCGCGCGATCGGGCTTTGGTGGCGCCTTGCGGTTCAGAAGGCGGCCTAACCCGTTCCCTCACGGGCGCCGCCACGGCGCATTTCGCTCACCAGGTCACAGACTCCGGTGACCATGCCGCCAGATCCATTGCCAATGTTCCGTACATATCTCTTTTCAACAGGGGGCGAGGGAAGCGGTCCGCCTTCGCATAGTCACGACTGGGACGAGTCCTGCTACGTACTGACGGCGAGATCAGCTTTCTCTGCGACGGTCGCGCCCACGCCTGTCATCCTGGAACGCTCGTGCATGTACCGCGCSGAACGGYRCACGGYTTTCAGTACGGCAAGGGTGGTGGCCGGATGCTYGAGATCACCGGGCAGAACGCCTTGGCCGCCCAAATGTTCACCGSCGTCGACCACGAGATTCCGGTGGGCCCACCCGATATTCCAAAGCTGCTGGCCGTTCTCGATCGCCACGGTGTGACTGTCGCAGCCTGAACGGCACACGAGGCYGCGTCCAGCGTCGTCCGGTCCAGTCCGTCGCGTTCGACCTCGTACGGCAGGTGTGCAGTGGTTGCAGTCCTTCGCCGTGCGCCGACCTGTGACTCAGATCGGGCGTTTTCGGGACCTGAAAATCATCGTCGTAGACGTTTGACCCGGCATCGGATGCCAAACATACTTGGCCCGTCCCTTCGCAATTCCATTCTGTGGACAGCAGCCCGTGACCGAACCTTCTGTCAGGCAAAGACTCACAGCCATTCTTGCCGCCGACGCAGCCGGTTTTTCACGCTTGATGGCTGGCGACGAGCGGGCGACATTGGCAGCGCTGGACGCTGCACGCACCGTGTTCAGAATCGAGATCGAAGCGCACCAGGGCCGTGTCATCGACATGGCAGGCGACGCGGTGCTTGCGGTGTTCGATACCGCCGCCGGTGCGGTCAATGCGGCCCTGGCGATTCAGCAGAGCCTGGCGATCGCTTCCGAGGATACGGGGCAGGACCGTCGCATGCACTTTCGCATCGGAGTGCATCTCGGCGACGTGATCGAGAAGGAAGACGGCACGGTCTATGGTGATGGGGTGAACGTCGCCGCGCGGCTCGAGGGACTCGCCGAACCCGGCGGCATCTCCGTCTCGGACGCTGTTTTGGGTGTCGTCAGCGGCCGGGTCCGTGCAACCTTCGCGGACCGGGGTGAGCAGCGGCTCAAGAACATCGCCAGGCCGATACGCGTCTTCGCCATCCACCCTGGCAGCGGTAAGACCGATGCCGGTGCGACGCGGGAACCCACTCGGAGTGCTGCGCCACCTCAGGGGCAGGAACCCCGTGCGCATGCCTCGGCGGATGAAGCCCCGCCGGCCACTGCGGTGCCGCGGCGCTCGGCCCAGCGTCCGGCCGGCCTGTTCGTCGGCCGCCAGCAGGAAATGGCTCACCTGACGAACGCGCTGGAGAACGCACGAAAGGGTCGCGGACAGGTCGTCTTGTTGGCCGGCTCGGGCGGCATGGGCAAGACGCGCCTGGCGCAGCAGCTGGCCGCGAGAGCCGAACAGGACGGCGTGCAGGTGTTGTGGGGCCGCTGTCTGGAAGAGCCCGGAGCGCCACCCTACTGGCCATGGCGCCAATTGATTCGGGGCTATTTGCGCAGCAATGGCGACAGCGATCTGGTCCTGACTTTTGGCCCGGGACTGGCGGACATCGCAGGCATCGTTCCCGAACTGGCCGAGCGGTTCACCTCGCTCCAGCCCGGCGTCGAATCCAGCGACACCGCGCAGTCGCGTTTCCGCCTGTTCGACGCGGTCGTCGGATTCTGGCGCATGGCAGCGCAGCGCGCGCCTCTGCTCCTGATCTTCGAGGACCTGCACTGGGCCGACCCCACTTCGCTGCGGCTGTTCGCTTTTCTTGCCGCCGAACTCGAGGACTGCGGCCTGCTGGTGATAGGGACCTATCGCGACACGGAGCTGTCGCGTCAGCATCCGCTGTTCGAAACGCTGGGCGAGCTGGCGCGCTCTTCGGCATTCCGTCGCCTCGAACTGACTGGATTGAGCAGCCACGAGACCGAGCAGTGGATGACCGCGGCAAGTGGTGGTGCGGCGAGCGCCGGCTTCGTGAGTGCCATGCACGCTCGCACCGAAGGGCATCCGCTGTACCTCGAGGAGATGCTGCGCTTCATGATGGAGGCGCGTACTTCGCAAGCTGACGGGTCCGTCGGCAACGAAGCGGACCTGCTGATGAAGATCCCGAGCAGCGTGCGCGAGGTCATCGGCAAGCGCCTGAATCGACTCTCGGTGTCCGCCGGCGGGCTGCTGTCGATCGCTGCGTGCATTGGCCGGACATTCGATCTCGACCTCTTGGTGCCGCTTGCGGCCGACAAGTCGGAAGACGAGGTTCTGCTGGCGCTCGAAGAAGCGCTGGCGGTTCATTTGATCGAGCCAGTGCCGAATTCTCAGCAGTTTCGTTTCGGCCACGCGTTGATCCGCGAGACGCTGTACGACGAGATGCTCGGCCGGCGCCGCGCCAGGCTGCACTTGCGCATCGGCGAGATGCTCGAGCAGCGCCGCGGCGACGATGAGGCCCAGGCCCTGCCGCAACTGGCCTACCATTTCAGCGAGGCTGGGCCCGGCGCCGCAGTCGTCAAGGCGTTGCGCTATGCCAAGGAATCGGCCGAGTACGCGGCGCGGTTGTTCGCTTTCGAAGAAGCGGCGCGCCTCTACGGCCTGGCGTTGCGCCTGCAACTGCAGCACTTCGCCAAGGACACGGCCCAGCGCTGCGTCTTGCTGCTGGGTCTCGGCGAAGCTCAGCTGTCGCTGGGATCCGGCGAACCGGCGCGAGCCGCGTACCAGGAAGCGGCCGAACTGGCTCGCAATCACGGCCTAGCCGCGCTATTTGCCCAAGCCGCCGTGGGATTCGAAATTGGCAATGCGATGGCGGCCCGTTCCGGCGAGCCGGCGGTGATCTTGTTGTTGGAGGCCATTGCGCTGCATCAGGCGGATGACCCGTTGCGGGTCGAGTTGCTGGCCCGTCTGTGTCGGGCCTACGTTTACTGCGACTGCGCAGACGAGGCGAAGGAGGCCCACCGCCGCGCCGTGGCGCTGGCGCGTCAGATCGGCGACATGAAGGGCCTGTGCATGGCACTGTCGGCGATTACCGCCGCCATCTACTGGCCAGACCTGCTGCACGAGCGCATGGCGGCCGCCGAAGAGTCCCTGGCCATCGCGGAGAAGATGAACCTGTTGCCGGGCGTCGACTCGTTTCCGTACTTTCTGGCCAACTTGATCCAGGTGGGCGATGCGCGCGCGGTGCGTCGCCTGGTCGACTGGGGTCTTCGCATTTCGGAACAGACCCACTCGCCGTACCTGGAAACCTTGTGCAGGCACACGGAAGCACTGGTGGCCATCAACGAGGGCCGCTTCGCCGACGCGGAGTCCTCGACCACGCAGGCGCTGCACAGCGGACGGCGCCTCGCCGAGGACCAGGCGGTCAGTGCCCACGGCATGCAGATGTTCTGCCTGCGACGCGAGCAGGGCCGGCTGCGAGAGGCGCTGCCGATGTTGCAGTACTTCGCGCGCACCACGCCCGAGGCGCACGCCTGGCAGCCCGGGCTGGCCTTGCTTGTACCGTTTGCTGCAGCCCCACGCCGGTATCAACCTGGTGCCCGATTTCGGCGGGCCCTGCCTGGGCTCGTCCGATCGGCTGCTGGGCAACCTGGCCGGCGTGATGGCGCAATGGGACTTGGCCGAGCGCCACTTCGAGGCCGCGCTCGCCATGGACCGCCGCAGCGGATCGCGTGTCTGGCTGGCGCACAGCCGCTATGCCTATGCCGTGATGCTGCATCGGCGCGCGGGGGCCGGCGATTTCGACCGGGCGCGCGAACTGTTGGTCGACGCACGGGCCGAGACTACGGTGCTGGGCATGAACGCGTTAACGCCGCGCATCGACGCGCTCGCCGAACGCATCGGATCGCCGCCGCCGCCGGCATACCCTTGCGGGCTGACCGGACGCGAGGTGGCCGTGCTGCGGCTGATGGCGATGGGCCGCAACAACCGCGAGATCGGACAGGTGCTGGCGATCAGCCCGAACACCGTGGCCGCCCACGTGCGCAGCATCCTCGAGAAGACCTACACGGCGAACCGGACCGAGGCCGCGGCATTTGCCAATCGCGAAGGTCTATTGGAGTCTTGATCCGCCTGCCTGACGACTGCTGCCATTACTGCGGGCGGATGTTCTGGTTCACGCGAAACAGGTTGTCCGGGTCGAACTGGCGTTTCACGGCGGCCAGCCGCGCGTAGTTGCCGCGGTAGGATGCGCGAATCCGCTCGTCGCCCTCGTCCATCATCATGTTGACGTACGCGCCGCCAGCCGAGTAGGGATGCAGCGCATCCCAGTAGTTCTTGGTCCAGGCGGTGATCTTCGGCGCGTCTTTCGCATCCGGACTGACGCCGACGATGACCTCGCCCCACTGCGCGTCGCGGTACGAGAACGGCGTGTCCGCCTGCTGGGGTCGATGCGCCGCGCCGTCGATCGGGTAGAGGTGCATCGTCGACTGCGGGGTTGGGAGGGCTGCGGCGAAGCGCTGGTGCTCGACGATCGCGGCATCCGGAAGTTCATTGACGAAATCCGCGCGCCAATACCACTGGTCGCCCGGCGGATACAGCCCGTCGAAGGCACTTTGCAGGGCCGGGAAGGGCATCAGTTGCACGCCGTGCATCAGCGGCGGCCCGAATTCGCGCACGGGTTTGAATACAGCGTCGGYGTCGGCCGATGGGCCGGTGTAGCACCACACCACGCCACACACCTGCCGGCCATGCAGCGCCGGAGGAAAAGGTGCCACCGGCGGCACGGTCAGGAAGGCGAAGAACCCGTTCAGGTCCTCTGGCGCCGCGAGGATGAAATCGCGATACCAGCGCAAGACGTCGCCAGCCTGTTCGAGTGACCAGAAGGTGGGCCCGGCCACCACCGTGTCGATCGGATGGAGCCGAAACTCGAACGACGTGACCACCCCGAAGTTGCCGCCGCCGCCGCGCAGCGCCCAGTACAGGTCGGGGTTTTGTTCGGCATTGGCAGTCATTAGGCTGCCGTCGGCGACCACCACGTCGGCCTCGATCAGGTTGTCGACCGTCAGGCCACATTTGCGCGTCAGGTGTCCAAGGCCACCACCGAGCGTCAGACCGCCGACGCCGGTGGTGCTGATGATGCCGCTCGGCGTGGCCATGCCGAACGCGTGAGTGGCGTGATCGACATCGCCCCAGGTGCAGCCCCCTTCGACGCGCACAGTGCGCGCCGCTGCGTCGACACGGATACCCTTCATCGCCGACAGGTCGAGGACCATTCCGTCGTCGCAGGTGCCCAGGCCGCCGCCGTTGTGCCCGCCACCGCGCACGGCCAGCAAGAGCGACTGCTCGCGCGCGAACCTGACGCCCTGCATCACGTCGGCCACGTCACGGCAATAGACGATGAGCCTGGGGCGGCGATCGATCATCCCGTTGTAGACGCGGCGGGAAACGTCGTAGTCGGCGTCGTCCGGTTGCACGACCCGGCCGCGGAGCGCAGTGGAAAGCTCGGCAATCTTCTCGGCGTTCAACATGGTGTCTCTCCGGTTGGTGGCACGTCCGGGTGAACGTGAATCCACGAAACGGTTGTACGCCTCGGCCCCGCTTCGGAGAATAGTCAGGTCTGACGATGCGGGTGACCGGCCAGCTCTGATCAGCCTGCCGCCGAGGCCAGCACCCTGGGATCGCGGCCGAACGATTGCGACACTTCGACGATGACGTCGGCCGGTATATTCGCGCGCCGCGCAGCCTCGCGGATCGATTCCGGATCCTTCGATTCGTACAAGCAGTAGCTCTTGCGTTTGTCGGCACTCAGGAAGGAGAAAAGCCAGTTCACTCCCAAATCGCCATTGATCTTCGACACGGCAACCACGTCTTCGTCACTTAAGTCGAGCTTTTCGGCGAAGTTTCGCTCAATGATGTACAGGGGCATATGGACCTCCGTGATGCAGCCGGGATCTCCGGGCAGGGGAACGGAAGCATCGCTACTTTGGCGTTGCCTACTGCAAATTTTACGGTATCAGAACTGCCCATGCACGGCAACCACACGTGGGAGGTGGCGCCTCGCCTCAACCTCCATTCATGCTCACGGGGCCTTTAACACCTATGTTGCCGCGTGTAGGGTGAGGCCTGTCGCCGCCCATCTCCCAGAAGTGGCGACAGTGCGTAAGTCGGCCCGACAAAGGATTGGTCGAGTTTGTGCCTGTGCATGTCGATTTCGTCCGTCTAAGCCGTCGAGCCGGCGCGGAGCTTTCGAACGACCGCTTCGCGGCGTCCAAATAGCTGAACTCGACGACGGCTTCGGGCCCATCCATGCCGTTCGCGCTTTGTCCGTGAATGACAGCAACCAGTCTGGAGCGGTAGTAGCCTATGCGCAGGCGGCAAGCCGGACCCGGCCACATCCGGACCTTCGTTGCGTTTGACCTGAATGTCGCCTTACCTCGAAAGCGGACTTCAGAATCCAGTTCGAGTCCGACGGCAAGCTCCCGTCATCTGCGCAGGCGCATGGACACGGAAAATCTGTCCGCGGGATGCACCGAGACCGAGGCCTCGAACAGCTCGTCGTCGGCATCGAGATAGCGCCGCACGATCTTCAACGCCGAGGTCCCAGGCTCGACGTGGAGCTTCTCGGCCAAGCTGGCATCGGTGATCGTGAACGCCCTCACGTCTTGCTGGATCTCTGCGATCTGACGGCCGTAGCGTTCCTCGATAAGTGAGCTGATCAACGCGTCCGGCGATTCCTCCACAAGTTCTCCGATCTCGGAAAACGCGGCGTCGATATACACGTCCGTCCAGCCGATCGGCATGGCACTTTCGTCTCCGACCATGCGCAAGGTGGAGATGCGCAGCCAGGATGTGCCCTCCCCACACCCCAATTCCTTCGCCAAGTCACCTGTCACCGTTTCGGGCGCGATCGATTGCACCACGCGCAGATGCTCCTCGCCGAACTGGACCAGATCGTCGACGGACGCCAGCGACGGCCGGAAGCCGGCCCTCGGCTTCGCCGAGATGACCCGCGTGCCCACGTTCTTGCGCCGCGATACCAGCCCGAGTTGCTGCAGTTCGGCCAGCGCCGCCCGCACGGTGTGCCTGCTGGTCCCGTAGTGCTTGCACAGCTCGAGTTCGGTCGGTAACAGCGCTCCGACGCTGAAGTGCCCCGACGTGATCGCGTCGGTCAGGTGGCGGGCGATGTTCGCGAAGTTGGCCTTCTGCGGAGCCGGTTCAAGGATGGCGTTCATGGTTCTTAAGGGTAAACCCCATATTGGAGTTATGTCCGAACATATTAAAGTTCAATATGTTCGGACATATTAGCGTTCATCTCTCCCCACTTCAAGAGGCATTCATGTCGACTCCTTCGATTCCCATGGCCAGCACTGTCGTTGATTCCATCCTGTTCCGCGATGCCTTCGGCACGCAGAAGATGAGGCAAATTTTCTCCGATGGAGCGCTCATCCAGCGCTACATCGACGTCGAGGTCGCACTCGCGAAGGCCGAAGCGCGGGTCGGCGTGATTCCCGCCGACGCGGCCGAGGTCATCGCACGCGAATCGAAGCTCGAGCGCATCGACTTCGATCACATGCGCCACGAGACGGACATCGTCGGCTATCCGATCCTGCCGCTCGTGCACCAACTCGTCGGGATGTGCGGCGAGGCAGGCCGCTACGTGCACTGGGGTGCCACGACGCAGGACATCATGGACACCGCCGTCGCTCTCCAGGTGCGGGACGCGCTCGACAGCGTCGACGCCGACATCCGCGAGCTGCGCGGCATCCTCGCCTCACTGGCACGCAAGCATCGCGACACGCCAATGGCCGGCCGCACCCATCTGCAGCAGGCCTTGCCCGTGACCTTCGGCTACAAGGTGGCGATCTGGCTCGCCATGTTCGACCGTCACCAGCAGCGCCTCGCCGAGTTGCGCCCGCGCGTGGCGGTCGTCGAGTTCGCCGGTGCCGCAGGCACGCTGGCATCGCTCGGCGAAAAGGGCTTCGACGTTCAGAAAGCGATGGCCGCCGAGCTCAAGCTGGGCGTGCCCGCCACCACCTGGCACGTGGCCCGCGACGGCTTTGCCGAAGCGGTGAACCTGCTGGCGCTCGTCACCGGTTCGCTCGGCAAGATCGCGCTCGACATCATGATCATGGCGTCGACCGAGTTCGCCGAGGTCTACGAGCCCTTCGTCAAGGGGCGTGGCGCGTCGAGCACGATGCCGCAGAAGCGCAACCCGATCTCCAGCGAGCTGATGCTGGCGGCCTCGAAGGCGGTGCGCCAGCACGCCGGCCTGATGGTCGATGCGATGGTGCAGGACTTCGAGCGCGCCACCGGCCCGTGGCACGCCGAATGGATCGCGATCCCCGAGAGCTTCATCCTGACCTCGGGCGCCTTGCATCAGGCCAAGTTCGCGCTCGGCGGGCTGATCGTCGACGAAGCCCGCATGGCCCACAACCTCGGAATCACCAAGGGTCTGATCGTGGCCGAGGCCGTGATGATGGGCATGGCCCCGCACATCGGTCGGCAGCAGGCGCACGACGTCGTGTACGACGCCTGCCGCACGGTCAACGAGAAGGGCGGCACGCTGGCCGAAGCGCTGGCGGCCCTGCCGGAAGTCACGAAGCATTTCGACCGCGCCACCATCGATCGCCTCACCGACCCTGCCAACTACTTGGGCCTGGCACCGCAGATGGTGGACCGCGCGCTGGCGCTGTCCGCCGAAGTCAGCGCCTGAGACGCCTGGAGAGAGACAACATGACAACCACATCCACCCTCGAGCCCGGCGCGCTCGCCTCGCCGAAGAAGCTGCCCTGGTACCGCAAGCTCGGCATGCAGGTGCTGGTCTCGCTGATCCTGGGCATCCTGGTCGGCTTCGCGTTTCCAAAGTTCGCATCACAGCTCAAGTTGCTCGGCGACATGTTCCTGTCGCTCATCAAGGCAGGAGTCGCGCCGCTGGTGTTCCTCACCATCGTGCACGGCATCGCCTCGGCCGGTGACGTCAAGAGCGCGGGTCGTGTCGGCTGGCGCTCCATCGTGTACTTCGAAGTGATCTCGACGATCGCCCTGTGCGTCGGGCTGCTGGCGGGCAACCTGCTGGGCATCGGCAAGGGCATGACCGTCGCCGGGGGCGGCGCCGTCGCACCGACGGCGAAGGCGGCGGCGCCGCAAGGATTCCTCGAGTTCATGGCGCACATCGTTCCCGACAACTTCGTCGGCGCCTTCGCCAAGGGCGAGCTGTTGCAGGTCGTCGTGCTGGCCGTCATGGTGGGCATCGGCATCCTCGCGATTCCGGAAGGCCGCCGCGAGAAGATCAACGGCGGGCTCGACTACATCTCCGAAGTGCTCTTCTCGTTCATCAACCTGGTGATGAAGCTCGCGCCCATCGGGACCTTCGGCGCCGTCGCCTACTCGGTCGGCAGCAACGGCAGCGCGGTGCTCGTGGCGCTCGCGCAGTTCGTGCTGAGCTTCTACGCGGTCATCGCGATCTTCATCGCGGTCGTCCTTGGCCTCATTGCGAAGTTCGCGGGCTTCAGCCTCTGGCGCTTCCTGCGCTATATCAAGGACGAGATCCTGATCGTGCTCGGCACGGCTTCTTCGGAAAGCGCGCTGCCGCGCCTGCTGATCAAGCTGGAGCGCCTGGGTTGTGCGAAGCAGACGGTCGGCCTGGTGCTGCCCACCGGGTATGCCTTCAATCTCGACGGAACCTCGATCTTCATGGCGATGGGCGTGATGTTCATCTCGCATGCCTACGGTGTTCCGCTGTCGATCGACCACCAGATCGGCATCCTGCTGCTGATGCTCCTGACGTCCAAGGGCGCGGCCACGGTGTCGGGCGGCTCGTTCGTGGTCTTCGCGGCCACCGTGACTTCGACCGGCATCCTCCCGGTCGAGGGACTCGCGGTCATCTTCGGCGTCTACCGCTTCCTGTCGATGGCGATCGCGACCTGCAACACGATCGGCAACAGCGTCGCCGTCGTGGTGGTCGCGAAGTGGTCGGGCACCTTCGACCCGAAGGTCGCCGAGCGTCATCTGTATCCCGAGCGCTACCCGGACATCGCTGCGGCGGACGCGCAACTGGACGACGGCAACCTGCTGCCGGAAGACATGAAGGACACCAATCCCCACCCCGCCGGCATCGACATGCATGTGCCGGCCGCTGCCCGCTGACCCCATCCACGCTCCCAAGGAACTCATCATGAATTCGAACTGGAAACTGGGCGCGCTTGCCCTGGCATTCGTGGCGGGCGGTGCGCTCGCCCAGGCCTATCCGACGAAGCCGGTCACCTGGATCGTTCCCTTCGCTGCCGGTGGACCGACCGACGCACTCGCGCGCAGCATTGCGGAGCGCGTGGCGCGTGAGCTGGGGCAGCCCATCGTCATTGACAACACGCCTGGAGCAGGCGGCACCGTCGGTGCGGCCAAGGCGGCGCGCGCGGCGCCCGACGGCTACACGATGCTGGTCGGCCATATGGGCTACATGGGCGCCGCGCCCGCCCTGTACAAGAAACTCAACTACGACCCAGTCAAGGATTTCGCCCCGGTGTTCCGCTTTCCGGATACGCCGCTGGTGCTGATGGTCCGCAAAGAGCATCCCGCCAAGGACATCAAAGCCTTGGTCGATTTCGGCAAGGCCAACCCGGACAAGCTGTTCATCAGCAATGCGGGGGTCGGATCCAGTTCGCACTTGATCGCTGCACTGTTCGCTTCCTCCGCGGGTATCAAGGTTTCGCAGGTTCCGTACAAGGGGGCAGGGCCGGCACTGATC